>JANOLA010000538.1:0-2675 GCA_031419535.1 Burkholderiales bacterium
CAGCGCGTCTTTCAGCGGCAACGCCGCGAAATCGATCGCGTTGATCTTGTTCAGCCTCGCCTCGGTGAGGTTGTTGCGCGTGCGCGTCTCGATCATCTGGCCGTCGATCAGGTGATTGCCGAGCTCGTCGGTGTAGAACAGCTCAGACCCGACGCGCAGCTCGTAGATGCCGGGGATCGGCGACTTGCTCACCTCGTCGATCTTCGGAAAATCGGGCAGGCGCTCGGCCAGGTTCTTGCGAATCGCCGCTTCGTCCGCCGCGGCGGGGTGCGCCAGCAACAGCGCGCCCATGATCGCCATGAGGGTGTTGAGAAGGATCGACGGGGTAACGCGCATGGCGGTCTTTCAGGAGTGCGTGGCGCGTGCGTTGAGCCAGCGCTTCACGGGGGGCAGGTGATTCACCAGAGTCAGACCCCGGTTGCGAAGTTCCCGCAGCGCCGGCGCGGGGTGCGAAAACAGTTGCAGCAGGCCGCCGGTGAGCTGGCTCATCGCCCAGGTAGGTGCGGCGCGGCTGCGTGCATAACGGCGCAGCAAGCGCTCCTCACCCAGGCCGCGCCAGGGCTCGCGCTGCGCGATCACCCGGCTCAGCGCTGCCACGTCGGCCAGGCCAAGGTTCAAGCCCTGTCCCGCCAGCGGGTGCACCACGTGCGCGGCGTCGCCGAGCAGCACCCAGCCGGGCCCGCACCACGGCTGCGCGTTCATCTGCACCAAGGGCCACGCCATGCGCGGCGAACACAAGCGCAGTTCGCCCACCGCGGCGCTGCTCACTTGCATCAACGCTTGCATCAACTCGAGCTCGAATTCGCGTTCGCTCAAGGCCAGCAGCTGATCGGCGCGCGCCGTCGGGCACGACCAGACCAGCGCGCAGCTCGACGAGACCTGCGGCGCATCGAGCGGCAACAAGGCCAGCACGTCGGGGCTGCGGAACCATTGGCGCGCCACGTTTTGATGGCCGCGCGACGCCGTCAAGCGCGCCGCGATCGCCTTTTGGCCGAAGTCGCTGCGCTCAATGCGAACGCCGAAAGCGGCGCGTGTCGCCGAATTCTTGCCTTCGCAAAGCGCCGTGAGCGGCGCCCGCACGTCGAGCGCGGTGAGCGGGGCCTGGACGTCGAGCGTTGCGCGCAGCACCATCGGCGCGAAGCGCAGTGCGGCCTCCAGTTGCTCGTGCAAAGCCTGCGCGTCGACGATCCACGCGAGCGCGCTGACATGCTGCTGCCAGGCGCTGAATTCGAGGCTCGCGCCTGGCGCGTCGCCGTGCACCTGCATCTCGTGCACGGCCGTCACGGCGCTCGGGGGCAGCGCCTGCCAGACCTTCAGCTCGCGCAACAACTCGGCGCTCGCGGCGTTCAGGGCGTAGGCACGCACATCGCCCGCGGTCTTCGTGGAAGAGGCGCGGCGCGCGTCGCTGCGCGAATCGTCTCGTGAATCGTCGCGTGAATCTTCTCGTGCGGCGCCACGTGAATCGCCACGTGAATCATCCCGCAAGGCAACACGCAATCCATCGCGCGCCAGTGCCAGCGCCAAGCATTGGCCCACCGCCCCCGCGCCTCGAACCAGCACATCCACGTCTTGCATCGTGATTCATTGTAAGGAGCACCACCGCGCAACCGGGCCATCGGCGCAGGCACAATCGCCATTCGCTGAATTCGCACCCCTATTTCACGATGCCCCTCTGGATTCGCCGCACCCTGATCGCCCTGGCCGCACTCGTGGTCTTGTTCGCCGCGCTCGCCATCTGGTTGCTGGCGACCTTCAATCCCGACCAGTACAAGAGCCTGGCGATCGACTGGATGAAGACGAACCGCAATCGCACGCTGGCGATCGAAGGGCCGATCAAGCTCGGATTCTTTCCACGCCTGGAGTTGCGCCTGTCGCGCATCAGCCTGAGCGAGGCGGGCAACGCCGCCGAGTTCGCGGCGTTGGAAGAGGCCGACCTGGCGGTGCAAGTGCTGCCGCTGCTGCGCGGGCGCGTCGCGGTGGAGCGCGTGCAGGCGCGCGGCGTGCGAGTCGTGGTGCTGCGCGACGCCAAGGGCAAGCGCAACATCGACGATCTGGTGCAGGCCGGACCCATTGCTCCGGCGCAGCCGAGTGCGCCGGCACAGCCGTCACAGGCGCCCTCACAGGCCATTGCCGTGGACATCCAAGGCATCCGCCTGGCCGACGTACGCGTGCGCATCAAGGACGAGTCTGCCGGCATCGACGGCGAAGTGCTGCTCAAGGAGTTCAGCACCGGGCGCATCGCAAGCCGCGTCGCCACTCCCGTGAAGATGAACGTGCAATTCGGCCTGAAGGCGCCGTCGCTGAAAGGCGAGCTGCGCGGTTCTTGCGTGGTCACGCCGGACCTGGAAACCGGCTCGGTGAGCGTGGCCGCGATGGACCTCGGCTTCAAGGGCGACGCGCCCGGTGCGAGCGGCATCGACGCCACGCTGAAGGGCGCCCTCGCGATCGATGCGGCCAAGGGCGCGGTCGAGGCCAAGGCCTTAGGCCTGCGGGTCAGCGCCACGGCCGGCACGACCCAGCTTGCCGACAGCCGGATCGACATCGCGCAATTCAGCCACGACCCGGTGGCCAAGAAGATCGCCGTGAAGCAGCTGAAGGTACGCCTGGCAGGCACTTCCACCGGCAAGCCGATGGCGCTGGAGCTGGACTGGCCCGAGCTCGACGTGAGCGGCACC
>JANOLA010000539.1:0-20446 GCA_031419535.1 Burkholderiales bacterium
TTCTGGCGCTCGACGATCGCCTGCGAGACGCGCCGGATCGTGTCAAAGCGCTGCATGATGTTCTTCATGAACCAGCGCGCTTCCTGCAGCCGCGTGTTCAGCCCGGCGCCCGCGCCGTTTAGCGTGACACCCCCGGCGGCACCGGCGGCGGCAGCGCCGCGCGCACCGCGCGGCTGGCGAATCGCATTCGCGTACATGTCGTTGATGCGCAGTTTGGGCATCACGTCGGCGTTGAGCAGCACTTTCCAGCCGCGACCAGCGCGCTGCACGAACACGTCGGGGATCACGATCGGGTTCTCGGCGTTCGCGAAGGGGCGCCCGGGTTTGGGTTCGAGTGCCTTGATGAGCGCCTGCGCCTGCTTGAGCAGGTCCTCGTCGGCGCCGGTCGCGGCGAGCAACTTCTTGGTGTCGCGCTTGGCCAGCAGCTCCAGGTGCTGTTTGCAGACGATGATGGCGATAGCCTGCGCTTGGCTGCGCGGCAGCTGCCGCAATTGCAGCGTCAGGCACTCCACCAGGTCGCGTGCGCCCACGCCGCAAGGTTCCATGCTCTGCACCCAACGCAAGGCGCATTGCAGGCTCGCCGTCAGCTCCTCGACCTGCTCCAGCGTGGCGTCGGCGCCCGCGAGTTGCCGCGCGATCGACTCGACCGTGTCGGCCAGATAACCGTCGTCGTCGAGCGACTCGATCAGCACCAGCACGGCCGCCGCGTCCTGCGGGGTCAAACGCATGCCGCGCAGCTGTTCGCGCAAGTGTTCTTGCAGGCTGACCGGATTGGCGTCGCGGTCCTGGGGCTCGAAACCGTCGCTGTCGGCGTTCGAGCTCGATTTGCCCGGCGTCTCACGAATGCCGTCGAAGTCTTCGCCCTCGGTGCCGTTTTCCCAGTCGTCGCGCTCCGTCGCGCCGGCCACCGCGGCGTCGAGTTCGCGCGGCTCGTCGCTGCCGCCGTCGTCGGATGCGCTGCCGGAGCTGCCGGGTTCGGCCGCGATCTCCACTTCGCGCTCACCGGCCCGCTCGGCCGGCGTGCTGCGCTCGCTCATCGGCTCGGGCGGCGAACCGCCCTCGTCGTCGACTTCGAGAAACGGGTTCTGCTCGAGCATCTGCTCGACTTCCTGGTGCAGCTCCAGCGTCGACAACTGCAACAGCCGGATCGACTGCTGCAACTGCGGCGTCAGCGCCAGGTGCTGCGACAGGCGAACCTGCAACGACTGCTTCATCGCACGGCTTCCGTCACATCCGGAAGTGTTCGCCGAGGTAGACCTTGCGCACGTCCGGGTTCTCGACGATGTCGGACGGCGTGCCTTCGGCCAGCACCCGCCCCTCGCTGATGATGTAGGCGCGGTCGCAGATGCCCAGGGTCTCGCGCACGTTGTGGTCGGTGATCAGGACACCGATGCCGCGGCGCTTCAGAAAACCGATGATGCGCTGGATCTCGATCACCGCGATCGGGTCCACGCCGGCGAACGGCTCGTCGAGCAGGATGAAGCGCGGCTGCGTCGCCAGCGCCCGCGCGATCTCGACCCGGCGCCGCTCGCCGCCCGACAGCGCCGGCGCCGGCGAAGCGCGCAGCTTGTCGATGCTCAGGTCGCGCAGCAGCCCGTCGAGCAAGGCCTCGATCGCGGTCGGTCGCAAGGGCTTGCCGTCGGGCCCGCGCTGCAGTTCGAGCACGGCGCGAATGTTCTCTTCGACGTTGAGCTTGCGAAAGATCGACGCTTCCTGCGGCAGGTAGCTCAGGCCCAGGCGCGAACGCTGGTGGATCGGCAAACGCTCGATGCGCCGGCCCTCGATGCTGATGCTGCCGGCGTCGGCCCGCACCAAGCCGACGATCATGTAGAAACTCGTCGTCTTGCCCGCGCCGTTGGGCCCGAGCAGCCCCACCACTTCACCGCTGTCCACGCCGAGGTGCACGTCTTTCACCACCTTGCGCGCGCCGTAGGATTTTTCCAGGCCGATGGCCTCGAGCCGATGCGGGGCGCTGCTGGCTGGCGCTGGGTGGGGGCTCAACGCCGGGCCCCGCTTGCCGGTGGACTCGGGGCCAGTTCCGGGCTCAGCTTGAGTTGCGGTGCCGCGCTTGACGCGGCCGGACTCGCCGGCGCCGCCGCTTCGATCGCGGCGCGTGAACCCTCGCGCGGCGTGAGCACGGCGCGCACCCGCCCGCCCGGGCTGGTGGCCGTGGCCGGGGCACCGCCCGAGACGTTGAAAACCTCGTTGACGCTGTCGTAACTGACCAGTTGGCCAGCGATCTCATCGGCCACCTGGGCGCCGCGCAGGCGCCGCACCGACGCGTTGCCGACGAACTTGATGACGTTGGCCTTGCCGTCGACTTCGAGGCGATCCGCCTCGCCTTCGATGGTTTCATCGACGCCGTCGCGTTTTTGCCGGAACGTCGCCGGCCGACCGGCGGCGCCGACGGCCTGAGCCAGGTGGTAGCCCTCGGGGGTTTCGCGCACTTCGATGCGCGCCGCGCGAATCAGCATCGTGCCCTTGGTCACGACGACGTTGCCGTTGAAGACGACAAACTGGTTCAGCAGGTCGATCTTGCCGGGCTGGTCAGACTCCACCTGCAGGGGTTTGAGCCGATCGGCGCGCTCCGCCCAGGCGCTGCCCATGAACGTGACCAGGATGGCTGCCGGAATTGATATGGCAGCGGCGGCGAGCCAGATCGGCGATTGCGCTGCGCGCACCAACGCGGCCGGCGCGGCGCGGCGAATGATCCGAATGAAGGAAGGGGAACGCATAGGGCACGAAACTTGCAGGCCATTCTAGCCCGCTGGTTTCGCACAGGGTCGCTCCTGTTCGGCCCAAAGCGTCAGCAAAGGCGCAGGCCTGCGCACTAGGCATCGCGCGACGCCAGCGCGCCGCCGACGCGCCGCGCGCAACGCACCCAAGGTTTCAGGAACCGCTGCGCAGCCGCTTCAACAAGTGGTCGACGACGGCGAGCGAGCGGTCGTTCGAGCCCGCCATGCTGCCCGACGTGTAGAAGCGCCCGTGCACGCCAAGCGCCGGCACGCCGTCGATCTTGTATCCCTCGGACAGTTGATGCGCCTGGCGAGCTTTGGTCTGGACCGAGAACGAATTGAACACGTCGAGGAACTTGGCGCCGTCCACGCCGTTTTTCGTGACCCAGGCGGAGATCTCGGCCGGCTTGTCGAGCAGCTGGCGCTCGTTGTGAATCGCGTAGAACACCTTGCGGTGCAAGGTGGCCAATAGGCCCATGGTCTCGATCGCGAAGTACAGGCGCTGGTGGGTGCCGTGCGGCTCGGGGCGAAACGCGACCGGCGCGCGCCGGAACACCACGTCGGCCGGCAGCGTCTTGGTCCAGGCCTCGAGCGCAGGCTCGAACTCGTGGCAATGCGGGCAGCCGTACCAGAAGAACTCCACCACTTCGAGCTTGCCGTGCGCGGGCGCGGGCATGGGTTGGCTGAGCCGAACGTAGTGCGTGCCTTCGGTCGGGCCGCCTTGAGCGTCGCTCGAGTTCGGAGCGAGCAGACCCGCGGCGGTGAAAGAAGCTCCCAGCAGGCTGGCGGAAAAGTTGCGGCGTTTCATGTGAGGGGATCCTTGTCGATTCGATTGGCTATTTTTGCACCCGCACCAGGCTCGCCTCGACCCCAGCGCCGGTGAGTTTTTCCTTGGCGGCCTCGGCTTCGTCTCGCTTCTCGTACGGCCCGACGCGCACCCGAAACATCGTGCGGCCGCTTTGTTCGCGTTCGCTCAGGCGTGCCTCGTAGCCGAGCATCGCCAGTTTCGCGCGCTGCTGCTCGGCGTCTTCGCTCTGGCCGAACGCGCCGGCCTGGACGAAGTAGATGAAGGGGTCGGGGCCGGCGCGCGGTGCGGCGGCTGAGGCCGGCTTGGCCAGCGCGACCGCCGAAGCGGCTGCATCGCCGAGGATCGCCGCCGGGTCGCGCGCCCCCGCCCCCGTCCCCGCTGCTGGCCCGCCGCGCACTGCGGGAGCGTCGGAGAGCGGGCGATTTGTCGCCGCGGCGGTGGCCGGCGGCGCGGCGCCCGGCGCTGGCGGGGTGGTAGTCACACCGGTCGCACCGGGCGAAGGCGGGGTGCCGACGCCTGCCGTTGCGGGCCGCCCGACCGCCGGCGTCCCGGCCCCGGCGGGCGCGCTCGCTTCGCCGCTCGCCGGCATCGCCGCCTTGCTGCGCAACGCACTGTTCGGGTCCCAGTTGCGGTTCTTCTCGGCCTCCGCGGCGTCTTGATCGGCGGTGCGCTGCGGCACTTTGTTGACGAAGGGGATGGGCACCTTGTTCACGTAAATCGCCACGCCCAGCGCGAGCGACAGCCCGACAAGCAACCCGACCACCAGGCCGAGCAAAAAACCGCTGCCTTGAAACTTCATGCGTTCTCCGTTCGTCGCGCCGAGCTCGCCATGCGCTCGGGCGCCTGCACGCCCAGCAAGCCGAGCGCGTTTGCGATCACCTGGCGCGTCGCCAGCAGCAGCGACAAACGCGCGGCGCTCAACGCCGCATCGTCGATCACGAAGCGCTCTGCCGCGTAGTAGCTGTGGAAGGCTCCCGCCAGACCGCGCAAGTAAAACGCCACATCGTGCGGCGCCAGGCCCTCGGCGGCGTTGCTCAGCATGCCGGGGTATTCGGCGAGTTTGAGCATCAGCGCGGTTTCGCTCGGCGCGACCAGCAGCGCGTGGTTCGCCCGGTCGAGCAGCTCGCGCTGGCCGCCGCGTTCGAGGTACTGCTGCAGCACCGAGCAGATGCGCGCGTGCGCGTACTGCACGTAGAACACCGGGTTCTCGTCGTTCTGCTTCAGCGCCAGGTCGATGTCGAACACAAACTCGGTGTCGGCTTTGCGGCTGATCATGAAGAAACGCACCGCGTCCTTGCCGGTCCACTCGATCAGGTCGCGCAGCGTCACGTAGCCGCCGGTGCGCTTGGAGATCTTGACTTCGGCGCCGCCGCGCATCACGGTCACCATCTTGTGCAACAGATAGTCGGGAAAGTCGCGCGGCGCGCTCGGGTTCGCGGCTTGCACGCCGGCACGCACCCGGGCGATCGTGCCGTGGTGGTCGCTGCCCTGGATGTTGATCGCCTTGTCGAAGCCGCGCTCCAGCTTATTTACGTGGTAGGCGACGTCGGGAACGAAGTAGGTGTATTGCGGCGCCGAGGCCGCCACGCCCTGCGGGATCGACTTGCGCATCACCCGGTTTTTGTCGTCGCCGAAATCGGTGCTGCGCAGCCACAGCGCGCCGCCGTCCTCGAAGGTCTTGCCCGAGGCGACGAGGCGCTGCACGATCGCATCGACCCGGCCCGACGTGTAGAGGCTCGACTCGAGGTAGTAGTTGTCGAAGCGCACGCCGAACGCGCGCAGGTCCAGGTCTTGTTCGTGGCGCAGGTAGGCCACGGCGAACTGGCGGATCGCCTCGATGTCGTTCAGGTCACCCGAGGCGGTGTACTGCCGGTCATCGGCGCGCACGCTCGCGCGCGCCAGGAACGCGCTGGCGATGTCGCCGATGTACTCGCCGTTGTAGGCGTCGGTGGGCCAGTTCGGGTCGCCAGGCGCCGCGCCACGCAACCGCGCCTGCACCGAGCGCCCCAGGTTTTCGATCTGCACGCCCGCGTCGTTGTAATAGAACTCGCGCGTGACGCTCCAGCCTTGGGTCTCGAACAGGTTGCAGATTGCGTCGCCGAGCGCGGCCTGGCGGCCATGGCCCACATGCAGCGGCCCGGTCGGATTGGCGGAGACGAATTCCACCAGCACGGCCTTGCTGACGCGCGGCTGGCGGCCGAATTCGGCGCCAGCTTGCAGCACCTCGGTCACCACGGCCTGGCGTGCCGCAGGCGTGAGGCGCAGGTTGATGAACCCGGGCCCGGCGATCTCCAGCGCGGCGACAAGGCGCTGCACCGCAGGTTGCGATTGAAGCACCGCGATCAAGGTCTGGGCCACGTCGCGCGGTGGCTTGCCGAGCGGCTTGGCCAGCTGCAACGCTGCCGCGCAGGCCAGATCGCCGTGGGCAGCAAGTTTGGGCGACTCGAACGCCGCGCCGACCCCGCTGCCGGGGCTGACTTCGCGAATCGCCGCATCCAGCGCCGCGAGCAGCTCCTGTTTCGCTTGGATCATGAGGCGATTCTACGTACGGTGTTACGCGCCAAGCCGAACCGAACGCGGACCGGCGAAATGTGTCGATTTGTTGGCAGGGCGCACCGCTGGCAGGGGATTCCGGCGTGCAATCATCAAATCCAGCCACCCGGCAGCCACCCAATCGCGCACGCGCCGATGCCGATGTCCACCGAGCTTCACCAACGGCCCGCTGCTGGGCAGCAGGACGGCGAGCCGCGCCAGATCGGCAAGTACCGGGTGCTGGGCAAGCTCGGCGAAGGCGCCACCAGCGAAGTGTTCCTGTGCCGCGACGACTTCGCGCGCCGCGACGTCGCGGTCAAGCGGGTGCGCATCGCGGCCATCGGCGACGCCCTCGACAGCCGCTACATCGAGCGCTTCTTCGCCGCCGAGGCCGCGCTCGTGGGCCGGCTCCAGCACCCGAACGTGGTGCAGATTCTCGACGCGGTGGCCGACCCGCTTCAGCCCTACCTGGTGATGGAGTACGTGGCCGGCAGCACGCTGCGCCCCTACTGCCGGCCCGACCAGCTGTTGCCGCTGGAGCTGATCGTCGAAATCGGCTTCAAGTGCGCGATGGCGCTCGGCTACGTGTACCGGCAGGGCGTGCTGCACCGCGACGTCAAACCCGCCAACCTGTTGGTGCAGATGACAGGCGGCTCGATCGTCGGCGTCAAGATCAGCGACTTCGGCAGCGCGCTGAACGTCGGCTCGGACCTGACGCAGGTGCACCGCGTCGGCTCGCTGGCCTACGTGTCGCCGGAGCAGCTCGAAGGCGAGCAGCTCGATTTCCGCTCAGACATGTATTCGCTCGGCGCGGTGCTGTACCACCTGATCGCCGGCCGGCCGCCTCTTGACGCGCCGGCACCCGCGGCCATGATGCAGCAGGTGTTCCACCAGCGGCCGGCGTGCCTGTGCCCGCTGCGCGCGGGCGTGGACCCCGCGCTGGACGAGGTGATCCAGCGCGCGCTGGCCAAGCGCCCGGCAGATCGGTTCGCCGATTGGGAGGCCTTCGCGCAGGCGCTGGCCGGGCTGGTGTCGAACCAGTTGGTGCCGCGCGGCGAACACCAGGCGGTGCTGGACTCGGAGCGCTTCACGCTGCTGCGCCAGCTCGACTTTTTTGCCGAGTTTGGCGACGTCGACCTCTGGGAAGTCGTGCATCGGGCGCGCTGGGAGCGTTTCGAGACCGGGCGCTCGCTGTACCTGAAGGGCGACGAAGGCAACAGCTTTCATATCATCGCGCAGGGTGAAGTCGAGGTGTTTCGCAACGGCGACAAAGTGGCGCAGCTCGGCGCCGGAACGTCGGTCGGGGAGATGGCCTACCTCGCGCCGAGTCCCGCTCTTCGCAAGCACAGTGCCGATGTCGTGGTCTGCAAGCCGACGGCCACCGTTTCGTTCACACCCGAGACGCTGGCCCAGCTCAGCCAAGCGACTCGCCACGCGTTCGACCAGGCGTTCATCCGCGTGCTGGTGCGCCGGCTGCACGCCGCGCATGAGGCGCTGGCTCATCCGCGCCGGGTGCTCTGACAGAGGTGCCTCGGCGGCGCAAAAATGCGGCCGAGGCGGCCGAAGCCGCAAAGCCGACCCCGACCCCGATCACGGCGCGGCAGCGCCAACCGCGACCTATGTTCCAATCCTGCCCGGCGCATTTCTCGCCACCGAAAAACCTTTCAGGAGATTGCATGAAGTATCTGATGAGCGCGTTGGCCTTGTCGCTGGCGGCAATGGCGGCGCCGACGCTTGCCGCGGACCCGCCCAAGGCGAGCTGCGAGGCGCAGGCCACCGAAAAGAAACTGGCCGGCGCGGCGAAGAACAGCTTTCTGAAGAAGTGCACGGCGGAGGCGAAACCCGCAGCCGCCGCGGCCAGTTCGGAATGCGAGAAATCCGCGGCCGACAAGAAGCTCGCCGGCGCCGCAAAGACGAGCCACATCAAGAAGTGCATGGCCGACGCGAAGAAGTAGTCATTCGCGACCTGCGGTTCAACGAAGGCGCCCACGAGGCGCCTTCGTCGTTTCAAGTGCGCGAGGGCCGGGCGGCGCCGCCGTTCCAATACGCGGGGTCTGAATAGGCGGCCTTGAGAAAGTCGATCCACAAGCGCACGCGCAGCGGCAAGTGTTTGGCGTGCGCGAACACGGCGAAGATGCCGTTCGGCGGCGCGATGAAATCGTCAAGCACGCACTGAAGCGTCCCGTCGCGAATCTCCTGCTCGACTTCCCAGGTGGACCGCCAGGCCAGGCCCAGGCCGGCGACGCACCAGTCGTGCAGCACCTGGCCGTCTGAGCAGTTCAAGCGGCCGCTCGGGCGCAGGTGGATCACGGCGCTGTCGATGCTGAAGGCCCAGCCGCGGGTCTGGCTCGCGTCGCTGCTCAGCGTCAGGCATGCGTGGCGCGTCAGATCGTTCGGATGGCTCGGCACGCCGGCACGCGCCAGGTAAGCCGGCGCGGCGACGCACAGGCGCCGGTTGTCGGCCAGACGCACGCTGATCAGGTTGCTGTCGGGCAGGTCGCCCACGCGCACCGCGCAGTCGACGCCTTCGTTGACGATGTCGACGATGCGGTCACTCAGGTTCAGCGAAATCTCCAGCTCCGGGTGCAGTTCGATAAAACGCGGCACCAGCGGCGCGACATGGCGCCGCCCGAAACCCCCCGGCGCGGTCAGCCGCAAGTGGCCGCTGGCCTTGACGCTGCCCTGGCTGACGCGCGCCTCCAACGCGGCGATCTCACCCAGCACGCGCTGACAGTCCTCGAGGAACGCGCTGCCCTCGGGCGTGAGCGTGATGCGCCGTGTGGTGCGCAGCAGCAGCTTCACACCGAGGCGTGCCTCGAGCGCGTCGATGTGGCGGCCGATCGCCGCCGGCGCGATGCCCTGCGCATGGCCGACGGCCGTGAGGCTGCCCTTGTTCGCCACCGCGACAAACGATTCGATCTGGGTCAATCTGTCCATGCGCGCGGATTATGGGCGGCCGCCTGGCGCGGGCCGCGCAGTCTGGCCGCGCGCCCGCCACGGGCCGGGCAACCGGCGGCCTGCCGGATTACCGCGCTGGCGTCAGAAGTGCTGGGCAAGCGCGCTTTGCAATCGTGGCGCGCAAATCGCATAAATTGCGGTCCATGCAAACCCGACCAAGCCAAAGCCCGCAAGCCGTGCTGTTCGACGCCTACGGCACGCTGTTCGACGTGTACAGCGTCGGCCGTCTGGCCGAGCAACTGTTCCCGGGCTTCGGCGAGCGCCTGAGCCTGCTGTGGCGCGACAAGCAGATCGAGTACAGCCGGGTGCGCTCGATGAGCGGGCGCTAACAGCCGTTCTGGGAGGTCACGCGCGACGCGCTGCGTTTCGCGGCGCTGCGCCTGGGCTTGCTGCTGGACGCCGGGCGCGAACAGCGCCTGATGGCGCAGTACCGGCAGCTCGACCCCTTTCCCGAGAACCGCGAGGTGCTGGAGCAGCTGTCGCGCCAAGGCGTGCGCACCGGCATCCTGAGCAATGGCGACCCCGACATGCTCGCCGCGGTGGTGGCGCACGCCGGCTTCAGCACTTGGCTCGACCCGGTGCTCAGCGTGCACAGCGTGGGCCGCTTCAAGACCGACCCGGCCACCTACGCGCTGGGCACGGCCGCGCTCGGCCTGCCGGCAGCGGATATCCTGTTCGTGTCGAGCAACGGCTGGGACGCGATCGGCGCCACCTGGTTCGGCTACACCGCGCTGTGGGTGAATCGCGCCGGGCTGCCGCTCGAACAACTCGGCACCGAGCCGGCCCGAACCGGCGCTAGCCTGCGAGATGTGCTCGACTTTTTTCCCTGACCCTGAGGATCCTGAATGGCCGCGCGAATCACCTGCCAGCGACTGCTTGTCGCGGAATCGCTCCACCGCTTTGTCGAAGTGAAACTGCTGCCCGCGATCGGCGTCGCCAGTACGCGCTTCTGGCAGGGCCTGGACGCCATCGTGCACGACCTCGCGCCGAAGAACCAGGCGCTGCTCGCCGAGCGCGACCGGCTGCAGGCCGAGCTCGACCGCTGGCACCGCGCCCACCCGGGGCCGATCGCCGACATGCCCGCGTACCGGCGTTTCCTCGAAGGCATCGGCTATTTGCAACCGGTGCCGCAGCGCGCCGTGGCGACGACGACGATGGTCGACGCCGAGCTCGCCCTGCAGGCCGGGCCGCAACTCGTCGTTCCCTTGCTCAACGCGCGCTACGCGCTGAACGCGGCCAATGCGCGCTGGGGGTCGCTGTACGACGCGCTGTACGGCACCGACGTGATCCCGGAAACCGACGGCGCCAGCCGCGCCGGCGCCTACAACCCGCGCCGCGGCACCAAGGTGATCGCCTACGCGCGCAACATCCTGGACAACTGCGCACCGCTGGCCGGTGGCGCTTCGCACCGCGACGCGGTTCGTTATGCGTGCGTCTCGGGCCGCTTGTCGGTGCAGCTCGCGGGCGGCGGACACGTCGGCTTGTTCGACCCCGCCAAGTTCGTCGGCTACCAGGGCGACGCGGCCGCGCCGAGTTCGGTGCTGCTGCGCAACCATGGCATTCACATCGACATCCGCATCGACCGCGCCACGCCGATCGGCGCGAGCGACGCCGCGGGCGTGAGCGACCTCGTGCTGGAAGCCGCGCTGTCGACGATTCTTGACCTCGAAGACTCGGTGGTCGCGGTCGACGCCGACGACAAGGTGCTCGGCTACCAAAACTGGCTCGGCATCTTGCAGGGCACGCTCAGCGAAAAATTGCTCAAAGGCGGCAAGACGGTCGAACGGCGTCTCAACCCGGACCGCGTCTACAGCCAGCCGCGCGGGGGCGAGCTGCGCCTGCACGGCCGCTCGCTGCTGTTCGTGCGCAACGTCGGCCATTTGATGACGAACCCGGCGATCCTGTTCGACAGCGGCATGAAGGAAATCCCGGAAGGCATTCTGGACGCGGTGGTGACGACGGCGATCGCGATGGTCGACTTGCAGCGCCGCGGCCGCGGCGAGTTCGTCAATTCGCGCACCGGCTCGGTCTACATCGTCAAACCGAAGATGCCTGGGCCCGCCGAAGCGGCTTTCGCGAATGAGCTGTTCGCCCGCGTCGAAGCCATGCTGGGCCTGACGCCCAACACCGTGAAGCTGGGCATCATGGACGAAGAGCGCCGCACCAGCGTCAACCTGCGGGCCTGCATCGCCGCCGCGCCGGCGCGCGTGGCTTTCATCAACACCGGTTTTCTCGACCGCACCGGCGACGAAATGCACAGCGCCATGCACGCCGGGCCGATGCTGCGCAAGGGCGACATGAAGACCAGCGCCTGGCTGCAAGCCTACGAACGCAGCAACGTGCAGGTCGGCTTGGCGTGCGGCTTGCGCGGCAAGGCGCAAATCGGCAAAGGCATGTGGGCGATGCCGGACCTGATGGCGGCGATGCTGCAGCAGAAAGTCGCGCACCCGCTGGCCGGCGCGAACACAGCCTGGGTGCCGTCACCGACCGCCGCGACGCTGCACGCGCTGCACTACCACGCGATCGATGTCGCGGGCATCCAGAAAAACATGGAGCGTGACGCCGGTGACCAGAGCGAGGCGCTGCTGAACGCCATGCTCACGATTCCCGTGGTGAGCCAAGCGAACTGGAGCGCCGCCGAGCGCCAGCAGGAGCTCGACAACAACGTGCAAGGCATCCTCGGCTACGTGGTGCGCTGGGTGGACCAGGGCGTGGGCTGCTCGAAAGTGCCCGACATCCACAACGTCGGCCTGATGGAAGACCGCGCCACCTTGCGCATCAGCAGCCAGCACATCGCCAATTGGCTGCTGCACGGCGTGGTGAGCGCGACCCAGGTGCGCGCCTCGTTCGAGCGCATGGCGGCGGTGGTCGACGCGCAAAACGCCGGCGACCCGCTGTACCGGCCGATGGCCGGGCACTTTGCCACCTCGGCGGCCTATTCGGCGGCGTGCGACCTCGTCTTCAAAGGACTCGAGCAACCCAACGGCTATACCGAGCCGCTGCTGCACGCCTGGCGCTTGAAGGTCAAGGCCGCGCCTTGATGACCAGCCCTCCCGCGCCCTGCGACGTGCTCGTGGTGGGCGCCGGCCCGGCCGGCAGCGCCTGCGCCGGGTGGCTCGCGCGCGAAGGCTGGCGCGTTTCGCTGGTGGACGCGCAGACATTCCCGCGCGACAAGGTCTGCGGCGATGCCCTGATTCCGGACGCGCACGCCGCCCTGCGGCGCCTGGGGGTGCTCGACGAAGTGATGGCCGCCGCGCACCGTGCCGGCCACGTCGCATGCATCGCACCGCGCGGCGGGCGGGTCGACATTCCCGGTGCACTGGCGGTGTTGCCGCGGCGCCAGCTCGATGAAATCTTGCGCCAGGCGGCGCTGCGTGCGGGTGCGAACTTCGCCGCGCCGTGGCGCTTCGAGGCGCCGCGCATCGAAGGCGGGCGCGTCGTCGGCGCGCTGCTGAAATCGGCCGAGAGAACGATCGACGAAACGATCGACGTCAGCGCGCGCTGGGTCGTGCTCGCCACCGGCGCGGTGCCGCAGGCGCTGCTTGCCGCCGACATGTGCACCCGGCGCGTGCCCACCGGCGTGGCACTGCGCGGCTATGTGAAAAACGACGCGATGACGGACAGAATCACCGAGCTGGAAGTGGTGTGGCACAAGAAACTGCGCCCCGGCTACGGCTGGATCTTCCCGTGCGGCGACGGCGTCTTCAACATCGGCGCGGGCGTGCTGCACAGCCACAGCGAAGTGCGTGGCGACGGCAAGGTCGGCATGAAAGACGTGAACCTGCGCGACCTGCTCAAGACGTTTGCGCAGTGCTATGCGCCGGCCGGCGAGTTGTTGGCGGGTGGAGCGATGCAAGGCGAGCTCAAAGGCGCGCCGCTGCGGTGCACGCTGGAAGGCGCACGCTGGAGCCGCCCGGGCCTGCTGGTGACGGGCGAAGCCGCGGGCAGCACCTACGCCTTCACGGGCGAGGGCATCGGCAAGGCGATGGAAACCGGCATCCTTGCGGCGCAAGCCCTTCTGGCCGCTCAAACGCAGAGTTTGAACGACGCCGCAACTTGCCAGCGCTACGACGCGTCGCTCGCGGCCCTGAAGCCGCGTTTCGACTTGTATGAGCGCGCCAACCAGATCAACGCCCATCCCTGGCTCGCCGACCTGGTGATCTGGCGCGCACGGCGCAGCGCGCGCTTGCGGCGACGCATGTCGGGCGTGCTCGACGAAACCAGCAATCCCGGCCACCTGATCACGTTGAAGGGAATCGCACGGCTGTTCACCGAGTGAGGTGCACAGTTGCATTGATCCGGGCCACGCTTCGCGTTTGTCGCGACGCGACCGGGCGCCGATCCAGGGACACTGCGTGCTTCGCCCGCAGCCAAAAACACAATGACCGCCCCCGCCCCCCGCTTCGACATCTTCTATCGTTTCGACGACCTGACGCGCCTGCTGCACGGCTATGCCCTGGCCTACCCGTCGCTGGTGTCGCTGGTCTCGATCGGCAAGAGCTTCGAAGGCCGCGACATCTGGGTCGCGACCGTCACCAACGTCCACACCGGCGCCGCGGCCGACAAGCCGGCGTTCTGGGTCGACGGCAACATTCACGCCGCCGAGCTCACCGCCAGCACCGCCGTCTTGTACTACCTGAATTGGCTCGTCAAAGGCTACGCCAGCCCGAGCGATGAAGGCCGCGGGATCACGCAACTGCTCGACACGCGCGTGCTCTACCTGTGCCCGCGCCTGAACCCCGACGGCGCCGAACTCGCGCTCGCCGACAAGCCGCGCCACATCCGCTCCAGCACGCGCCGCTATCCGTTCGAGGAAGACAGCGTCGAAGGGCTGACGGTGGAGGACGTCGACGGCGATGGCCGCATCCTCACGATGCGCATTGCCGATCCACACGGCGCCTACAAGAAAAGCGAGCTCGATGCGCGCTTGATGGTGGCACGCGAACCGGGCGAATTCGGCGGCGAGTACTACCGCGTGATCCCCGAAGGAACGCTGCAAAACTACGACGGCCTGACGGTCAAGGTGAACCCGGACCTCGAAGGCCTGGACCTGAACCGCAACTTCCCCGCGGTCTGGCGCCAGGAATACGAACAGCTGGGCGCGGGCCCCTTCCCGACCAGCGAGCCCGAAGTGCGCGCGATGGTCGACTTCGTGATCCAGCACCCGAACATCGGTGCCGCGATCAGCTACCACACGCACAGCGGCGTGATTCTGCGGCCCTTTGGGACGCAAAGCGACGACGAGATGATCCCCGAGGATCTGTGGTCGTACAAGCGCTTCAGCGAGCTCGGGGCCAAGCTCACCGGCTACCCGGCGATCAGCATTTTCCACGACTTCAAGTACCACCCGAAAGAGGCGATCGGCGGCACGCAAGACTGGTTCTTCGAGCACCTGGTCGCGCTGTTCTGTGTGGTCGAACTCTGGTCGCCCAACCGGGAAGCCGGCATCACCGACTACAAGTGGATCGACTGGTACCGCGAACACCCGCCCGCCGACGACTTGAAGCTGTTGCAGTGGAGCGATGCGCAGTGCGCCGGTCAGGCGCATGTCGACTGGAAGCCGTTCCAGCACCCGCAACTCGGCGCGGTGGAAATCGGCGGCTGGGACAAGATGAACTACTGGCGCAATCCGCCTCCCGGCTTGCGCGAACGCGAGGCGGCGCGCTTTCCGGGTTGGATGACGCAGCTCGCATTGGCGCTGCCCAAGCTGGAACTGCTGCGCACCGAAGTGCGCGCGCTCGGGCCCGACACCTGGCGCATCAAGCTCGCCGTGGCGAACAGCGGCTGGTTGCCGGCCTACGTGACGAAACGCGCGCTCGCGCGCAAGGTCGTGCGCGGCGTGATGTTCGAGATCCACCTGCCCGAGGGCAACCCGGCGATCTCGCTCATCGGCGGAAAACCGCGCTTCGAAGGGCCGCAGCTCGAAGGCCATGCGCCCAAACAATCGCTGCACGCATTCTTGCCGAACCGTGACGTCACCGCCGATCGCGCCGTCGCCGAATGGGTGGTCCGCGCGCCACAGGGCACGCGGCTGGCGCTGAGCGCCCGCGCCGACCGCGCCGGTGCGGTGCGCACCGAAGTCAGCCTGGATTGACTGACGCCAGCTGATACCAATTCGCGTTCAATCGCAAGAGGATGGGCGTCCGGGTTCGGCCCGTTGCTGCCGTTCGACCTTTGTCGCTTCGCGAAAGCCGGTGTCCGCGCACGCCCAGACTGGCTCCGACCGTTCCCCAGGGCGGTGGCGGCGCCCCCGTTCTCCGGCCCACGCTCGCGGGGCACCACCGAGGTTCACAACGGACAGCCGCGTCATCACCGACCAAGCGCGCGAACAGCCAGGACACCGCGAATGGGGCCTCCGACCGGGGGCACCACCACCGCCCTGCTGCCACCAGCGGTGGCCGGCCACGAGTCGGCCTGCCACCAGGATGCCGGGCCACCTGCCCTCACGCGGAGGTTGCAGTGCGCAGTGCGCGCAGCGACAAACGTCGAACGGCAGCAACGGGCCGAACCCGGACGCCCATCCTCTTGCGATTGAATGCTGTTGGAATCAGCCCGGTTCCGTGGCGTCCGGGCGCGGCTTGGGCGGCCCGAAGCGTTGCGCCGGCCGCTCGGCGCGGTCGTACAGCGAGGTCACCTTGTGCAGGTTGTCTTCGATGTCCTTGATGCGCGTCGGCCCGCTCGGGTGCGTGCTCATGAACTGCGGCGGCGAGCCTTTGTTGGCCGCGCCCATCTTTTGCCACAGCGTCACGCCGGCGGCCGGGTCGTAGCCGGCGCGCGCAGCGAGCTCCATGCCGATCAAATCCGCTTCCGATTCGTCTTCGCGGCCGAATTTCAGCGTCAGCAACTGCCCGCCCAAGTCGCCCACGGTGCGCCCGGCGCTGCCCAGGCCCAGCAGCGCCGAGCCGATTTCGAGCGCGCCGCGTGTCGCCATGTTCTTGCCCATGCGCTCGCGTGCGTGTTCGCGCAGCGCGTGCGCCGCTTCGTGGCCCATGATCATCGCCACCTCGTCGTCGCTGAGCTGGAGCTTGTCGAGGATGCCGTAATAGAACGCGATCTTGCCGCCTGGCATGCAAAACGCATTGATCTGCGAGCTGCCGATCAGATTGACCTCCCACTTCCACTGGCGTGCCCGCTCATTCCACTCGTAGGTGAACGGCCGGATGCGCAACTCGATCGCGCGCAGGCGAATCAGTTGCGGGTGGTTGGCGGGCGCGAGCGCCTTCTTTTCCGAGGCCTGCTGCTGCAATTGCAGGTACTGCTGCGTCGCGGCGCGCTCCACCTGATCGGCCGAGACGAGCTTGGTGAAGCTCGACTGCTTGCCCACATCCACGCCTTCGCGCGCCCATGCCGGCAACGCCGCCGCGGCCGCACCCCCCAGCAGCGCGGCACCCAAGAGGCGCCGCTGCGCCCAGGGCGCGCCGGCGCAGCAGGCGCAGCCCCAGCGCCCTTCCAACATCGATCTGGTTTCCTGGTTCATTGCTTCACTCGTTCCCGCCGCCGCACGCGCGGCCCACCCCTAACGCGTCTCGCTCGACTCCAGCATACGTCGCACCTGCGGCAGCAGAACATACGCCGGAAAGCTCAGCCAGAACGTCAGGAAAAAGTATGCCGCATAGCCCATTTCCTGGGCGCCGATGCCGCCGGCCCAGCCCGCCACCGCGCGGCTGAAGGCGAAGATGCTCGACAGAATCGCATACTCGGTCGTCGCATTCGCGCGGCTCGTGATCGCCATCAGGAATGCGAGAAACGCGCCGGTTCCCAGGCCGCCGGTGAAACTTTCCAGGCCGCTCGCGGCGTAGACCAGCGCCTGCTGCGCCAACGCGATGTCGGCGCCTGCTGCGCCGGCCGCCACGCTTGCAGTCGCACTGGCCGCCAGGGTCGGCACCCACCAAGCGGCGAGTGCATAACCAAGGTTCGACAGCGCCTGCCACAAGCCCAGCACCCACAGGCCCTTGAAGATGCCGCGCGTGTCGACATACCAGCCGCCGAGCAGCCCGCCGGCGATCGACAGCGCCAGCCCCAGGTTCACGCTCACCAGGCCGATCTGTTGCGCCGTGAAGCCACTGTCGACCCAGAACGGCTTGACCATGAAGCCCATCGACGCGTCGCCGAGCTTGAACAGCAGGATGAACAACAGAATCGCGATCATCCCCGGGCGCGACAGCAACTCGACCCAGGCGCCGAACACCGGCCCCTGGCGCAGCAGTTGCGCACGCGGCTGGCGCGCGGCGTGCACCATGATGCCCGCGCCGAGGAACATCAAACCCACGGGAATCGCGCCCTTGAACCACCAGGTGTCGCTCCACTGCGCCACCGCCGACCAGCCGGCAACGCGCGCCAGCGGCGCCAAGCCCGGCCACAGCAATCCGAAGATCACGCAGGCAAGCGCCAGCGCCCACTGCGGCTGCTCGCGCAGCAAGCCGAACTCGGCGGCGGCGCTGCTGCGTTCGCTGACCACCTTTTTTTCGGCCGGCGCGAGCAGAGCGCAGCCGGCGTTGATGGCAAACATCGCGCCGCCCAGGAAGTAGGCGATGCTCCAGCCGAGCCACCCGGAGACCATCAACAGCACGCCCGCGAAGATCATGCCGACGCGGTAAAAGCCGATCCGAAAGCCGTTCGCCAGACCGTATTCGCGCCGGTCGAGCAGCTCGATCGTGTAGCCGTCGGTGGCGATGTCGTTGGTGGCTGACAGCACCGTGAAGATGCCGATCGCCACCCAGACCCAGGGGCCGATCACGCCGGTGCCCGCCGCCGCCGCGGCGCCAAACCACACCATCACACCCGCCATGCCGGCATTCGCCGCAGCGATCCACCAGCGGTGCCGGCGCGCCCAATCCACCGCCGGCGCCCAC
This sequence comes from Burkholderiales bacterium, assembly GCA_031419535.1. Lineage (GTDB taxonomy): Bacteria > Pseudomonadota > Gammaproteobacteria > Burkholderiales > Burkholderiaceae_C > JAEMQF01. Next base: position 17,886 of record JANOLA010000539.1, read on the forward strand.
AGAAACTTCACCGTCCAAGCCAGTCCCAACAAGCTGAGCAGGCCGATGTCGGCCAGGTTCACGCCCTGTTGACGGAAGTAGACCGGGAAGATGTCGAAGAAGACGCCGAGCGGCAAGCCTTCGCTGAAATACAGCAGCGCGACCCAGAACAGCTTGCGGCGGTAGACGGGGGTGATGGCGGCTGCGGCCTGGGCATCCGCCTGCGGCTGAGTCATGCGGGGATTCTAGGATCCGCCAAAGCGGCTGCTCTGCGGCTCCTCGGCGGCGCCGAGCTCAAGGCGGCGTGACGCCTTGCCGGTGGATCGCCTCGGCCAGCGCGAGCAACTTTTCGCGCGGCAACTCGCCGGCGAGCGCGTAACCGGTGGCCGCGCCATGCGCGCTGTCGCCCTCGACCCAATAGAACAGGCCCAGGTTGCCTTGCTGCTCGTAGCTGAAGGCGGCGGCTGTGGCGGCATCGGGCTTGCGCAGGTACACCGTCACGCGCGCCGGCTTGGGTGCATCGGCGCCCGCTGGCGCAGCACCCGCCGCAGGCGGCGCGACGATTGCCTGGTACATCAGCTGTGCGCTCGGGCTGCCGGCGGCGTCGGGCAGCAGCCGCCCGCCGACGAGTTCGAAGCCCTGCTCGCGCAGGTCGAACAGCTTCACCGGCACGTTCAGACGCCGCGTCAGCCAGCGGCTCAGGTGCTCTTCCTGCGCCTTCACTTCGACCGCGTGGCGCCCTTCGGGCACGTAGACCTTGTGCGCGAGCACGGCGCGCATGACCCAGGCGTTGGGCATCGGTGTGGCGCTGGCCGACTGCGCCGCACTGACCTGCGTGCGCCACATCGCCGCGGCCCCGGCCGCGCCGCCCAGCACGAACACCGCGAACACGGCGGCCCAGGCTTGCCAGCGACGCCAGTCGATCGCCGACGGCCCATGCAGCACCAGGCGCTTCAGGTGCGCCGGCACGGGCTCGGCGAGCACGCTGTCGAGTTGGCTGCGCAGCGCTTCGCGGTCGGCGGCCCACAAGCGCACCCGCGCGGCGTCAAGTGGGTGGTCGCGCAACCAGGCCTCGACTTCCGCACGGCGCTCGGGCGTGAGCTCACCGTCGAGCCAGGCGTTGAGAACGGTGTCGTCGAAGAGGGCGGTCATGGCAGTCCCAGGGGCAGCAAAAAATCGATTCGCAATGTCAGACGCTCAAACGCGCGCAATGTCAACGGGATCAAAAAGGATCAAACGGGAGTCTCAAACCACACGGCGCAGCCCACCCGTCGAACGGGGAGGCTTGCCGTCAAGCAATTCACGCAACGCCGCGCGGCCGCGCGACACGCGCGACATCACGGTGCCGATCGGGATGCCCAGCGCCTCGGCGCAATCGGCGTAGGAGAGCTGTTCCAGGCTGACGAGCAGCAGCGGCTCGCGCTGCTCGAGCGGCAACTGGCGCAGCGCGGCGATCAAGTCGATGCGCAGGCCGATGTCCACGCCAGGGGCGGGCAGTTGATCGGCGCGCTCGTCATACGACTCGTAGGCGTCGGAGGCGGGCTGGCGCTTCTCGCGCCGCCGGTCGTCCATGAAGGCGTTGTGGGCGATCGACACCGCCCAGAGCACGATGTCGCGGCGCTGGTCGAACTGGTGCCAGTGCGCAAGCGCGCGCTCCAGCGTGGTCTGCACCAGGTCGTCGGCGCCGTGGCTGTCGAACACCAGCGAGCGCGCGTAGCGGCGCAGCCGCGGGATGGCGTCCAGCAGTTGGCGGCGAAAGGCAGGGGGAGCGTCCACAACCGGGCATACGCAATGGGGGAGGCGATTATTCCCCCGCCGCCCGCCGCTTCGCGGCAAACGCGGTGAACCACGCCACGCTGTCGGCGTTGGCCATGGCGTCGAGCTTGAACACCTGCGCAGCGGGCGTTCCGAGCAGCAGCTTCTTCACCGGAAGCTCCATCTTCTTGCCCGACAGCGTGCGCGGAATCGCGCTGACCTGGAACACGTCGTTCGGCACATGGCGCGCCGACAGCGCCTGTTTGATCGATTGCTTGATCGACGCCGTCAGCGCAGCGTCAAGCACCAGGCCCTCGCGCAGCACGACGAACAGCGGCATGTAGCTCTCGCGGCCCAGGTATTCGAGGTCGACAACCAGGCTGTCCAGCACTTCGGGCAGCGCCTCGACGGCGCGGTACAGCTCGGCGGTGCCCATGCGAATGCCGTGGCGGTTGATCGTCGCGTCGCTGCGGCCGTAGATGATGGCGCCACCGCGCGGCGTGATGCGGATCCAGTCGCCGTGGCGCCAGATTCCCGGGTACATGTCGAAATAGCTGTCGTGATAGCGAGGCCCCACGAGCCCGGCGCCGGGCCGCCCCAAGCCGGGCGAGAACCCCAAGGGCTCCGAAGGGGCCCCTGCGTGGCCCTTGGGGTGGGCGGTATTTCCGCCCGGGGGCACCATTGCCTCCTTGTCGCCCCAGAAGTACAGCGGCATCGACGGCATCGGTCGGGTGCACACCAGTTCGCCGACCTCATCGTTCAACTGGCGGCCGTCCTCGCTGAAGGCGTACACCGCCGCGCCCAGGCAGCGGCACTGCATCTCGCCC
>JANOLA010000540.1:0-6693 GCA_031419535.1 Burkholderiales bacterium
CCGCGCAATCCAGCCAGCACTCGGCGAAGGACGTGCAGTCCGCAAGCGCTATTCTGTCCACCGGCCTGTCGGTCGGCTATGTGTTGTGGTTGGCGCGAGGCGGCGTGCTGATGGCGAGCCTGATGTCGGCGCTGCCGGCCTGGTCGATGGTCGACCCGCTGCCGGTGCTGGCGCAGGTGAAGCGCCGTGACGGCGATCCGGCTCTCGATGACGGCGACGCCGACGACGCGCTCGAAAAAATGTTCAGCAAGTCGCGCGAGGGCGGTGCGAGCGGCGCGCCGAAGGGCGCGACGACGCTACAGACTGCGGCAGCGCCGCAACCCAGCGACACGCTGGAAGCGCAGGCCCAGACGCCGAACGATTTGCGTGCATCGGAGCAACCGTCATGAAGGGCCTGTCAACGCGCTTTCACCTGGCCCTGGGCCTGAGCTCGCTGGTGCTGAGCATTCTCCTGCTCGCGCTCTATTTCGGCCTGGTCCCGGACCGCGACGGCGCCGTTCGCGCCGGCCGCCTGGCGCTGGCCGAGGCGGTGGCGGCGAGCAGCACGGCGTTGATGGACGAGCAGGAAGACGCGCAGTTGCGCAACCTGCTCGGCTTCATCGCGCGGCGCAACCCCGACCTGCTGTCGATTGGCCTGCGGCGTGCCGACGCGGTGCTTCTGATCGAGTTCGGCGAACATGAGGGCCACTGGCAGACGCAGCGCGTGGGAGTGTCCACCGACGCACAACTGGTCGTGCCGATCTTGCAAGGCACGGCACGCTGGGGCCACGCCGAATTGCGTTTCGTACCGCTGGGCGCAGCCGGATTGCAGGGCGTGCTGAGTTCAGCGCCGGTGAAGCTGATCGGCGCGGTCGTGGTGAGTTGTTTCGCCTTGTTCTACCTTTACCTGCGGCGCATGTTGCGCCATCTCGACCCGTCGCGCTCGATCCCGGGCCGGGTGCGCACCGCCTTTGACACGCTGGCTGAAGGCCTGCTGGTGCTCGATCCGAAGGGCCGTATCGTGTTGGCGAATCAGGCGTTCGGCGAGGTCGTCGGTCAGCGCGGCGATGACCTGATCGGCAAGGCTGCGGCGTCGCTGGCTTGGATGAACCAGGCGCAGGCGCGAATTCACAGCGCCGACACGCCCTGGGCCGCTTCGCTGGCAGACGCCCGGGTGCGCCACAACGTCGTGATGTACCTGGAAGACGTGCATAAAAAGCGCCGCACCTTCATGGTGAACTGCTCGCCGGTGCCCGGCGCAGCGGGCGTGCCGGCGGGTGTGCTGGTCAGCCTGGACGACGTGACCGAACTCGAAGAGAAGGAAATCGAGCTGCGCCTGGCGCGCGACGATGCGCAGGCGGCGAACCGTGCGAAGAGCGACTTCCTGGCCAACATGAGCCACGAGATCCGCACGCCGATGAACGCGATTCTGGGTTTCACCGAGCTTTTGCGGCGCGGCTACCAGCAGGGTGCCGCCGATACGCGCAAGCATCTCGACACGATTCACGGCAGCGGCAAGCATCTGCTCAAACTGATCGACGACATTCTCGATTTGTCGAAGGTCGAAGCCGGCCGGCTCGACGTCGAGCGCATTCCATGTGCCGCGCACCGCGTCGTGCAAGACGTCGTACGCGTCATGGATGTGCGCGCCCGGGAAAAGGGCGTGGCGTTGCGCGTCGAGTTTCCGCAGGCCTTGCCCGCGACCGTTTTGTCCGATCCGTCGCGTTTGCGTCAAATCGTCACCAATCTGGTCGGCAATGCGCTCAAGTTCACGCAGCAAGGTGCCGTTACTGTCGTCATGCGAATGCCGCCCGATGAACCGAACCGCCTCCTGGTGATCGAGATCAGTGACAGCGGCATCGGCATTCCCGCCGACAAGCTCGAAGCGATCTTCGAACCCTTCGTGCAGGCCGAGGCGTCGACGACGCGCCAGTTCGGCGGCACCGGTCTGGGCCTGGCGATCAGCCGGCGTTTCGCGCGTGCGCTCGGCGGCGACGTGACCGTGAGCAGCGTTCCCGGGCAGGGAAGCGTGTTTCGGGTAACGCTCGAAACCGGTTCACTGGAAGGTGTGCCCTGGCTGGCTCCGAATTCCCTGGCCGAGATCGACAAGGAGCGCAGCGTGTCGGATGCGGCGCCCTGGAAGTTCGCACCGGCACGCGTATTGGTGGTGGACGATGGCGCCGAGAACCGCGAACTGGTGCGCCTGGTTCTGGAAGCCGCGGGCTTGCTGGTGAGCGAGGCCGAACATGGCGCAGCCGCACTGGAGCACATGGCCAGAGACGGCGCCGACCTGGTGCTGATGGACGTGCAAATGCCGGTGATGGACGGCTACACGGCGGCGCGCCTGCTGCGCGAGCGGGGTTGCAAGGTCCCCGTGATCGCGCTGACCGCGAATGCGATGAAGGGCTTCGAGCGCGAAATCGAAGCCGCCGGTTTCAGCGGCTACCTGACCAAGCCGGTCGACATCGATGCGATGCTCGCCGAACTCGCCACGCAGCTGGACGGCCGGCGCGTCGCGCTCGGCGACCCAGCCGCTGCCGTGGACGGACCCGCTGCCTGGACCGAGCGTCGCGCCGAGGCGCCGCTGCCCGAAAGCCCGGCTCAATCCTCGCCCGCCAGCCAACCGATTGTTTCGCGATTGGCGCAGCACCCCCGCCTGAGACGCGTGGTGCGCAACTTCGCATTGCAGTTGCCGGCCAAGCTTCAGGCCATGCTCGACGCCCAGGCGCGTGGCGATTCGAATGAATTGGCAGCGCTGGCGCATTGGCTCAAAGGGGCCGGCGGCACGGTGGGCTACGACGAGTTGTTCGAGCCCGCTCGCGACCTCGAGCAACACGCCATCGACAACGACGCGGCAGCCGTCGCCGCTGCGCTGCGGCAACTGCAAGCGCTGGCGCAACGCGTCGTGACTCCGGGTGAGCCGGCAGCGACGCCTCGAGCCACCGAAAACCTCGCAGCCGTTTGAGAGTCTGAGAGCCGACGTCATGCAAACGACCTACGAAGACGGCGCACTCGAGCCGGTGGCTTCCGACCCCACCACGTCTCAATGGCGCTTTGCGCGCTGGGTCGAGACTTCCGCCGTTTCCCTGGACACGACTCAATCCCTCGTCGGTGACCTGGCACCCGTTCAGCCATCAGGGCTGTACGACGTGACGGTCATGATGGTCGACGACGAACCGATGATGAGCGACGTCATTCAGGCCTATCTGGAGGAAGCTGGGTATCGTCGCTTCGTCTCGATCAACGATCCGCTGCTCGCGCTCGAGGCGGCGCGCCGGCACCGCCCGGGTCTGGTGCTGCTCGATCTGATGATGCCCGGAGTATCGGGCTTCGACATCTTGACGCAGATCCGCAACGACGATGCCTTGCGCTATACGCCAGTCATCATGTTGACGGCGGCGAGCAATACCGCGACCAAACTGAAGGCGCTCGAACTGGGCGCCACCGATTTCCTTTCGAAACCGGTGGATCCCAGTGAACTCGTGCTACGCGTTCGCAACAGCCTGGTCTTCAAGCTGTACCAGGACCGCCTGGCCAATCAAGACCTGCTCACCGGCCTGCCCAACCAGCGCGTGTTCTCCGAGCAGCTGCACTCGTTTCTGGCGCATGCCAAGCAGGAACGCAGCGCTCTGGCGATGCTGCACATCGGGCTGGATCGTTTCAAGCAGATCAACGACGGCCTCGGGCACAGCGCGGGCGATCGCCTGCTCGAGGCGGTCGGGCAGCGCTTGCGGAGCTGCGTGCGGCGTTCCGATACGCTGCTGCTGTGCCGACTCGAAGGCGATCAATTCGGGCTCCTGATGCCTGGCATGGAATCGCCCGATGTGGCCGAGCGCATGGCACGCCGCATCCTGGCGTCGATGGCGCGGCCGTTCCAGCAAGACGGGCAAGACCTGTTCGTCACGCCCAGCATCGGCATCTCGGTCTACCCCGACGATGGCCTGGACGAAGCGACCTTGCGGCGCAACGCGGCGGCAGCGATGGCGCACGCCAAGCGAAGCGGGCGCAACACGTTCGAGTTCTACTCGGCCGAGCTCAACAGCGCGTCGCTGGAACGCTTGTCGCTGGAGACCCATCTGCGCCGGGCGATCCCCCGTGGCGAGCTGTTGCTGCACTACCAACCCAAGATCGAATTTGCCTCGGGCCGCGTCGTCGGCGCCGAGGCCTTGGTGCGCTGGATGCGCCCGGGGGTGGGCATGGTGCCTCCGGCGCAGTTCATACCGATCGCCGAGGAAATCGGCTTGATCGTCGAAATCGGCGAATGGGTGATCGAAACGGTTTGTGCGCAGATGGCGGCGTGGCGCGCTGCCGGCCTGGGTGACGTGAAAGTGGCCATCAACGTGACACGCCATGACATGGTGGCTGGCGGTCTGGTGCGCGCCGTGGCCGGCGCGATGACGCGGCATCGCATCGAACGCGGCCAATTGGTGATCGAGCTGACCGAGAGCATGCTGGTGGATCGTGTCGAACAAACGCGCAAGCAACTCGAGGAACTTCGCGGCTTCGGCGTCGAACTGGCGATCGACGACTTCGGCACCGGTTACTCGTCGATGAACTACCTGAAGCGCTTCCCGTTCGACGAACTGAAGATCGATAAATCCTTCATCGACGGCACACCGCACGATCCGACCGACTGTGCGATCGTCAAAGCCACGATCGTGCTCGCGCACAGCATGGGAATGCGTGCGGTCGCCGAAGGCGTGGAAAGCGCGGCGCAGCGCGATCTGTTGCACAGCCTGGGCTGCGACAGTTGCCAGGGCTTCCTGTACAGCAAGCCGCTGGCCGCCGCGGCGTTCCAGGCGCGGCTGCTGGAGATCAACGCAGCCGTTCCCGGCTGATTTTCAGCGCCGGCGGACAAGCGCCTCGAAGGGCCTATTCCACCCTTTGTCGGGTCGACGTCGGCCGGAAGGCATGGGTCAGGTGATGCACCATGTCCGGAACCATTTCGTTACGGGGATTCGAGCTCGTCACGCGACCGCTGACCCCGGTTTCGGCCGACACCCGCACGCTTCCGAGTTGCCGCTTGGCCCAGGCGGAGCTGCTCCAGACGCTGGCGCCTGACTTCGTTTCCAGGAGCTTGCTCGAAATATCGCCTTTGATTTCTGCCTTGAACGCGCCCTGCATGCGCAAGGGGTCGATCACGTTGATGTCGAACTTCGGTTCCGAGTAGATCAGATCGCCGACAAACACGGCGTCCACTGCGTACTTCGCGCCGATCTTGCGGATCGCCTGGGCATCGAATTGCCTTGCGCCGATCGCCTCGAGCACTTCGTCGCGTGTGCCGAGTTCGATGAAGCGCGTGCCGGGCTGCGCGGCCTGCACACTCTCCTGGAACTGGCGCGCCGCGTGTTGACCGAGCGCCGGATCGGCGTTCGATGTGAATTCGACGATGCCCGTCGTCTGGTAGGCGCTCATGTCGATCTGTGGCGGAACACGAACGAGCACGGTCTTGCTCGCACAGCCGGCCAGCAGCGCCAGGCAAAGCATGAAGGCGAAACATTTCGATGCACCGTGGCCATTGAGCATGTGCGTTCTCCCCAACGAAGGGCATAAGTTTCACACGCACGTGCGGCCGCGAGGACGCGGTTTCAGCGGTCTATTGCGCGAAATGCCGAGCCATCGCGATCCAGGGCTTCGCACAGGCGTGCAGCCGCGGTGAATGCGCGCCCGACGCGCACAATGCAATGGCTTGCGACGAGGACCCAATGACGCTGCGCACCATTCAAATCGACGAACCGCTGTTCCAATACTTGCTCGACAACTCGCTGCGCGAACACCCCGCGCAGGCCGGATTGCGCGAGGCGACACGCAGCCACGCCCACGCCGGCATGCAGATTTCGCCGGACCAGGGCCAGCTGATGGCGCTGCTCGTCAAGCTGATCGGTGCGCGACGCACGCTCGAGATCGGCACCTTCACCGGCTACAGCGCGCTGTCGGTGGCGCTCGCTCTGCCCGCCGACGGCCGCTTGTTGGCCTGCGACATCAGCGACGAATACACGCGGATCGGCCGGCCGTTTTGGCGCGAGGCGGGTGTGGATCACAAGATCGAACTCGTGCTGGCGCCAGCCGTGGAGACGCTCGACTCACGCCTCGCCGCAGGCGAAGCGAACGGCTACGACTTCGCATTCATCGACGCCGACAAGACCCACTACGACGCCTACTACGAGCGCTGCCTGAAGCTGGTGCGCGCAGGAGGCCTGATCGCACTCGACAACACGCTGTGGAGCGGCGCCGTCGCGCGGCCGGCGCAAAGCGAAGACACCGCCGCGCTGCAGGCCTTGAATGCGAAGCTGCACGGCGATGCGCGCATCGACCTCGCGATGTTGACCGTCGGCGATGGCTTGACGCTGGCGCGCAAGCGCTGATACCAATTTGCGTTCAATCGCATAAGAACGGGCGTCCGCGTTTGGCCCGTTGCTGACGTTCGTTGTTCCCCGTTCGCCGCTGCGCGCATGCCAGCTTCCGCGCGAGGGCAGGTGGCCCGGGGTACGTTCTCCGGCCCACGCTCGCGGGGCACCCGATGGGGTGCGCGGCGCGCAGGGCCATCAACACCAGCCAAGCGGGCGAAGAACCAGGACACCGCGATTGGGGCCTCCGACCGTACCCCGAGCCACCTGCCCCGGCACTTGGGTGGCAGGCCGACTCGTGGCGGGCCACCGCCCTGGGGAATGGTCGGAGCCAGTCTGGGCTTGCGCGAACACCGGTTTTCGCTCC
>JANOLA010000541.1:0-3388 GCA_031419535.1 Burkholderiales bacterium
CGGGCGAACGCTGCACCTTGCTGCTCGCGGCGCTGGCGCTCGCGGCGGGTTTTCTTCACCCGACGTGGCCATGGCAGCGCGCGCTGTTCGAGCATGTCGTGATTCTGGACGTCACGCAAAGCATGAACGTGCAAGACGAATGGCTCGACGGCCGGCCGGCATCGCGCTTGAACTTCGCCAAGCAGGCGCTGCACGGCGCGCTGCAAGAGCTGCCGTGCGGCTCCAAGCTCGCCTGGGCGGTTTTCACCGAAGCACGCAGCTATTTGCTGTTCACGCCGGTCGAGGTGTGCGCGAACCGCGCCGAGTTGCGCGCCTCGCTGGCCGGCATCGACGCGCGCATGGCCTGGTCGGGCAACAGTGAAGTCGCCAAGGCCTTGCACAGCGGCGTGGGAATCGTCAAAGCGCTGCCGGGAACGCCGTCGCTCGTGTTCGTGACCGACGGCCACGAAGCGCCGCCGCTGAGCGCCCGCCACCGGCCGCGTTTCGAGGACAAGGACGCCGCGTTGACAGGCCTGATCGTCGGCGTGGGCCAGCTCAAGCCTTCACCGATCCCCAAGACCGACCCATCGGGTCAGCTGCTGGGCTATTGGGGCGCCGACGATGTGCAGCAGGCCGACGCCCGCAGCATGGGGCGCGGCGCCAGCGTGGGCGCGGAAGCGATGGTCGAGGATGCGCAGGAACCGGCGGATGCAGCGCCCGCCGCAGGCATCGGGGCGACGCCGGGCAGTGAACACCTGTCGGGCCTGCGCGAGGCCTATCTGCGCCTGTTGGCCGCCGAAAACGGGCTCGATTTTCACCGCCTGCGTTCGGCGCAGGGACTCGGCGAGGCGCTGCGCGGCGACGCCTTCGCGCGCCAGGTCGCGGTGCGCGGCGACGCAAGAATCGTGCTGTTCGGATTGGCGTTTGCGATGCTGCTCGGGCCCTATGTTTGGGCTTTGCGGCCTCGGTGGCGCGGGTCGCGCTGAGGCGGCTGTTCAGCACGCCCGAAAACGCTCAGCGTGGTCGGTGCGCTCGTGGACCGCGGAACGAACAAAGGCTGGCAACAGCCAGCCCTTGGTTGAACAACCGGCTCGGTTAGTCGCCGTGGTCGCGATCGAAGTCGACCTCGATCAATTGCGCCTCATCCTTGCCGCTCTTGTTGTCGAGCGTGACGACCATGAGGCCCTTGGCCGGGGTGAGCTTCCACTCGGCGCGGTTCACCGCGATCACATTCAATGCGTCGGTGGCTCCGGGCGCCACCGTCGCGAAGCCACCCTGGCTGATGGCGCTGGCCCAGACGTTGTACTTGGCCGAGCCGCGAACCACGTCCACGCCACCGTTTTGCAGGTCGAACGCCACCGCGGTGTAGGTGATTCGCGGGTTCGCGGCCGACAGACACGGCTCGTTCGCGCGGCACAGTTGTGACGACAACACCGGCAGCAAGGCCGTCGAACTGCCGGTCGGTGCAGTCGCGAAGAACGCGATCGACGCGCCGGGAGTGCGAGCGCTGAACACGAACGCACCCATCCGGCCATTGAAGGTTCCCGTCTGAACCGCTCCCTGGTCGACGCCGACCACGAAATAGTCGTCGATACCGTCACCGTCGACGTCGACATTGATGTCGAATTCGTTCGTCGAGGCGTTCGACCAGCGATCGTAAGTATTGACGGCGAAGATCAGCAATTGTCGGTTGGGATCGGCCACGCTGCCGAACGGGAATGACTGAACTCCGACCGCGCGCACATCGTTCGACACTCGGCCCGGGTCCTTTCGGTCCGACAGTCCCCAGGCGTAGAAATCGGCGTCGCCGGCAATCGCGCCGTGGCGGTTCGTCACCGTTGCCAGCGTCGAGGGATTGCGGCCACGCAGCTTGCCGATCTTCGTCGACACATCGGACAAGGCGCGCGGCACCAGGTAGTACGGCATGCGCAGCGTGACGCCGGCGTTGTCGGTGGCGCTGGTCGGCGAGAACTGGACGATACCCGCGACTTCGCGAAACGATAGTCCAGCGCCGTTCGAGGCACCCGCGGTTGCCACCGCCACATTGAGCGTGACGTCCACTTCCGCGCTGCCGTGCGCCGGCACGGTGACCGCAGAGCGGCTCAGGCTCACCGAATGCGGTGACCCCGCCGGACGCGCCTGTGCCACGTTGAAGCTTGCGGCCGTATTCCCACGATTCCTCAGCTTGATCGTCTTCGTGCCGACGAAGTCGCGTTGCATCTCCTCGAGGCCGAAGTTCAGCGCCACCGAGAACCGCTCGTCGTCCTCGTGCACCACGACTTGCGCGATCGTCGATTTCGCCGGCTGCACGAACCCAGTGCCGCCCCGGCTGATGCGATGGCCCAGGACCTGGGTTGGGTCGGAGCTGTTGACGATTGCCGAGTTGATGTCGGCGACCTTCCAGTTCGGACGCGCCTGGCGCGTCAGCGCGGCAACGCCTGCCACGTGCGGTGCGGCCATCGACGTGCCGGAGTTGGTTGCCGGACCGTTTCCGGTACCGCTGCCCGTGGACACGATGCTCACGCCAGGCGCGGTGACGTCGGGCTTCAACGAACTGTCGCCGGTGCGCGGGCCACCCGACGAAAATGAGGCAAATCCCTTGAAGTTCGGGTTGACGAGCTGTGTATTCGTGGCGGTTGCCGATGCAGCAGCAGCGAGCTTTGCGCCGTCCGAAGTGGCAGTGCTGGCCAAGCCACGGACACCGAAGAACGGAATCGTCACCGTGTACTGCTCACCGGTGTCCGGATTCCCGGTAATCGGCCCTTCGAAAGGCGGCAAGTTGGTGCTCGAGTCGATCATCGCCGCCGCTGCGGCCCCCGCCTGTTGTGCGAACACCGCGCGGGCAACCCGAGCGCAGGTTCCGCGCTGGCTGACGACCAGCTTGCCCGCGACTCCCGCGGCCGCGTATTCGGCCGGATTGCAGCCGAGCGAGACAGTTCCATCGGCGTTGCGCAGCACCACGACTGGGTAGCTCGTGCCATTCGAAAATGTCGCGCCGTTCGAGTTCTGTACCGTGATCGTGGAACCCGTGTTCAGCGCCAGGGCCGCGCCGGGGGTCGACTCGATCGAATCGTTCGCGGCGACCGTGATCGCACCGTCGGCGCTTCCCGGCGAGCCCGAGATGTACTGGTTCGGCCCCGAATTGCCGGCTGAAATGACGACGACGACGCCGGCTTTCGCGGCGTTCGTCGAAGCCACCGCCGACGGGTCGTCTTTCGAGCCGAACGACGAGCCGAGCGACATGTTGATCACGTCCATGTCGTTGTCGACAGCCCATTCGATTGCCTCGACCGTCACATCGGTCGAGCCAACGCAGCCGAACACGCGCACCGCGTAGAGGTCGGCCTTCGGGGCCACGCCTGGGCCGATCGTCCAGGAATTGCCGGTGATCGTGGCGGCGTTGTAGGGT
>JANOLA010000542.1:0-1582 GCA_031419535.1 Burkholderiales bacterium
GTGGTGTCCGGCGGGGGCGATTTCTGTGGCTTTGATGCGCACAGGCCCGAGGTCGGCGCGCGCAGCGCGCTTCGTCAACCATCTCGTCGCCGCTGTTTGAACGCAGCGAACGAAGTGAGCGTAGTGAGTTCTGCGGCGCGACTCCAGGGCGAGCAGCACAGTGGAGTCGAAGCGAAGCGTAGACCGCCCCAGCATGAGCCCCTGGCGGGTGCCGCCTGCCGCGCCGCGCCGAACGTCGCAAGCGGAAACGGTCACATACGAACGACAGCAAAGGGCCGCAAGCGGGTCTTGACGCTTCGTGTGCTTCAGGTCGCACGAAGAGGCGTGGAGCGATTGACATGAACTTCGACCTCACCGAAGACCAGCGCACGATCCAGGAGTCGTTCGCGCGATTCTGCGATCAGCGCGTCGCCCTGCACGCCGCCGCGATCGACGAGGCGCGCGTCTTTCCGCGAGAGTTGTTCAAGGAGCTGGGTGAGCTCGGGTTGTTCGGCATGCGCTACCCCGAAGACGTGGGCGGCAGCGGCGCGGGGCTGCTGGAGTTCTCGCTCGCGCTGGCCGAGATCGCGCGCGGCTCGATGTCGCTCGCCGGTGCGGCGGCGATGCAGTCGTTGATGGGAACGAAGTTCCTGCACATGCTGGGGAATGCCGACATCATCGAGCGACTCTTCAAGCCGGCGTTGCGCGGCGAGAAGATCGGCGCGATCTGCATGACGGAGCCGAACGCGGGATCCGACCTCGACTCGATCGCGACGCTGGCGCGCAAGGTCGACGGCGGCTACGTGATCAATGGCCAGAAGACCTGGATCACGTCGGCGCCGGTGGCCGACTTCTTCACCGTCTTCGCCAAGGCCGGCGAGGAAAAGAAGCTGTCAATCTTCCTCGTCGAGCGCCATTTCAAAGGGCTCATCATCGGCCGCGAGATCCACAAGATGGGCGTGTGGGCGCTGCCGACTTCGGAAGTCGCCTTCGACGGTTGTTTCGTGCCGGACTCGCACCGCCTGTCCCGTGAAGAAGGCGACGGCGAGGTTCATCTGCGCAAGATGCTGGCCGAAATTCGCATCATCACCGGCGCGATGGCGCTGGGCGTGGCACGCGCCGCGCTTGCCGCGGCGGTGAGCTACGCCGCGCAGCGCAAGCAGTTCGGCAAGACGATCGATCGCTTCCAGGCGATCCAGATGAAGCTTGCCGAAATGGCGACCGAGCTCGAAGCCGCCGTGCATCTGGTGCATTACGCGGCCTGGCTGCACGGCGCCGGGAGGCCGCACCACAAGGAAGCGGCGATGGCCAAGTTGAATGCCTCCGAGGCCGCGGCGCGTATCTGCGACCAGGCCGCGCGTGTGCTGGCGAGCTACGGCTATGCGATGGAGTACCCCGTGCAGCGCTACCTGCGCGACGTGCGTTTCACGCTGATCGGCGGCGGCACGAGCGAAATCCTGAAGTTGATCATTGCGAAAGAGGTGGCCGCATGAAGCGAAGGGCGCGGGGCCCCGTTCACGGGTATCGACCAGCGCAATGCGGCCAGGCCACCGACGGCAACGGCCGCGGACCCATCACTGGACTTGCGGAGGTGGCGTCATGA
>JANOLA010000543.1:0-3483 GCA_031419535.1 Burkholderiales bacterium
CCGTGCCCATGCCGGATCCGGGATCGACAGTTGCTTCTCCGCGCCCACCTGCGCCCGCGGACAGGTGGATCGGTGCGCCGCCACCGCGCCTGCTGGACCGGGTGCGCGAGGCGATCCGGGTGCGGCACTACTCGATCCGCACCGAAGAGGCGTATGTCGATTGGGTGCGGCGCTTCATCCTGTTCCACGGCAAGCGGCACCCGCTGGACATGGGTCCGGATGAGGTGGCCGCGTTTTTGACGCATCTGGCGGTGCAGCGCAACGTCGCCGCGTCGACGCAGAACCAGGCCAAGTCGGCGCTGCTGTTCTTGTACCGCGAGGTGCTGGCGCTGGAGTTGCCTTGGCTGGATGAGGTCATCGGTGCGAAGCGGCCGCGGCGCCTGCCGGTGGTGTTGACGCCCGCGCAGGTGCGGGCGTTGCTGCATGAATTGAGCGGCACGATGGGCTTGGTGACCTCGCTGCTGTACGGCACCGGCATGCGCTTGCTCGAGGGCCTGAGACTGCGCATCAAGGACGTGGAATTCGAGCGCCGCGAGATCGTGATTCGCCAAGGCAAGGGCGGCAAGGACCGCGTGACGGTGTTGCCGGAGAACCTGATGCTTCCGCTGAGCGAGCACATCTCGCGGCGCCGCGCGCTGCACAACAAGGATCTGGCCGCGGGCGTGGGCGAGGTCTGGTTGCCCGACGCGTTTGCGGTGAAGAACCCGAGTGCGCCCACGGCCTGGGGCTGGCAATGGGTGCTCGCGGGCAACACCGTCAGCGCCGACCCGCGCAGCGGCGTGCTGCGCCGGCATCATCTCAATGAGGCGACGGTGCAACGCGCCGTCAGCGTCGCGGCGCGCCGCGCGGGCATCGACAAACCCTGCTCACCGCACGTGCTGCGCCATTCGTTCGCGACCCACATGCTGCAGGCCGGCTACGACATCCGCACGGTGCAAGAGCTGCTCGGCCACCGCGAGGTCTCGACGACGATGATCTACACCCACGTGCTGAACCGCGGTGGGCGCGGGGTGCGCAGCCCGTTGGATCAGTTCTAGCGTGGCCCTTCAAAAGCAAAAGGGCCCGGCAAATTGCCAGGCCCTCGGTTGCGTCTTGGTGCCGGCGAGAAGAGTCGAACTCCCGACCTTCGCATTACGAATGCGCTGCTCTACCAACTGAGCTACGCCGGCTTTGTATGAAGCCGCGCATTATAGCGGCGCTACTTCATCGCTACTTCATCGCAAATGCCGGCAGCTTCTTCGCCACCGCCACGTTCTTCAGCGTCGTGTACACCGGCAGGCCGCCTTTGTATTTGGGTGCATCTTCGCCCTGAATCAGTGGGCGCAGGTAGCGCCGGCACTTTTCGGTGATGCCAAAGCCGTCGGCGGTGATGAAGTCTCTGGGCATGAACTTCTCGACGTTCGCCACCTTGGAAAGCTCGGCCATGCCGATGCGGTACTTGTAGGGTGCGTCGCTGATGCGCTCGATCGTCGGCATCACGGCGTTGTGGCCCTTGAGCGCGAGCTCGACGGCGCGCTTGCCCAGTTCGTAGGCCTGCTTCACGTCGGTCTTCGATGCGATGTGGCGCGCCGCGCGTTGCAGGTAGTCGGCGACGGCCCAGTGGAATTTGACGCCGAGCGCGTCTTTCACGATGCCCGCCACCACCGGCGCGGCGCCGCCGAGCTGGGCGTGGCCGAAGGCGTCGCGCGTGCCTTGTTCGGCGAGAAAGCTGCCGTCGGCGTGGTGGCAACCTTCCGAGACGACGACGGTGCAGTAGCCGTGTTGCTTGACGAGCTCGGCCACGCGCGCGACGAACTTGGCCTGGTCGAACACGATCTCGGGGAACAGGATGACGACCGGAATGCCTTGCTCTTCAACCAGGCCGCCGGCCGCGGCGATCCAGCCCGCGTGGCGCCCCATCACTTCGACGACGAACACCTTGGTCGAGGTCTTGCACATCGAACGCACGTCGAACGACGCCTCTAACGTCGACACGGCCACGTACTTCGCGACCGAGCCGAAGCCGGGGCAGCAGTCGGTGATCGGCAGGTCGTTGTCCACTGTCTTGGGCACGTGGATCGCCTGCAGCGGGTAGCCCATCGCCTGCGAGAGCTGGCTGATCTTGAAGCAGGTGTCGGCCGAGTCGCCGCCACCGTTGTAGAAGAAGTAGCCGATGCCGTGCGCCCGGAACACGTCGATCAGGCGCTCGTATTCGCGCTTGTTCGCCTCCAACGATTTGAGCTTGTAGCGGCACGAGCCGAACGCGCCCGAGGGCGTGGAACGCAGGCCTTCGATCGCGGTCGCGCTCTCCTTGCCGGTGTCGATCAGGTCTTCCGTGAGCGCGCCGATGATGCCGTTGCGCCCGGCGAAGACCTTGCCGATGCGGCCCTTGTTCGTGCGTGCCGTCTGGATCACGCCGCACGCCGAGGCGTTGATGACGGCGGTGACACCGCCGCTTTGCGCGTAGAAGGCATTGGTCTTGGCCATGAACAAGTTCCTTCGATGGGTCAGGTCGGGTCGGACTGCAGCGCGTGCGTGACGATTTCGCGCACGTCCGCCGAGAGTTCGCTGCGCGCCGCGACGCGGGCAATCGCCTCGCGCGCCGCGCTTCGGTACGGCTCGGTGAGGCGGCTCCAGCGGTCCATCACGCGCGCCAGGCGCGCGGCGATCTGCGGGTTGATCGCGTCGAGCGCCAGCACCTGTTCGCACCAGAACACGTAGCCGCTTGCGTCGGCACGATGGAACGCCGCCGGGTTGGCGTTGCAGAACGACTGAACCAGGCTGCGCACGCGGTTCGGGTTGAGCAGCGAAAAGTCGGGGTGCGCAAGCAGCGTGCGCACGCGGGCGAGCACGTCGCCGTTGGCCTTGGCGCTGGCATCGGCGTCGGGGTTGCCGCTGCTGTTGGTGTTGCCGTTGCCGCCATCTCCCGGCGGCGCGAGCGCCTGCAGCGCGAACCATTTGTCGAGCACCAGCGATTCGTGGCGAAAGCGTGCGTGGAATTCGCGCAGCGCGGCGCCGGCATGGGCGCTGTGGCTGTCGATCAGCGCTGCAATCGCGCCGTGGCAGTCCGTCATGTGGCTCGCATTCCTGAAGCGCTGCAACGCGCGATCGGGCCAGGCCGCCTCACGGCTGCCGCGAGCGGCGAGACACAGCATCGCGAGCGCCTGGTTCGCCACGGCGCGGCGCCCGGCGCTGGTGGCGTCGGGGCTGTAGCCGCCCGCCACCTGGTGCGCGTCGAACGCCCAGGCCCAGTCGTCGCGCAGGCCCTGCGCGAGCTGCTGCTTGTAGGCTTCGCGCGCGGCGTGCACGCGCTGCGGGTCGACGCTGCCCAACTGCTCGGCGATGTACACCTGCGCCGGTGGCGTGAGCACGCGTTTCTTGAACGCGGCGTCAAGCGTGGGGTGGCGCAGCACGGCGCGCATCGCGCCGAGGTAGCGCGAGTCGAGCTGCACGGCCACGTCACCCGGGGCGTCAATGGCGTCGAGCAGGCGCCGCAGTGCCAGG
>JANOLA010000544.1:0-3867 GCA_031419535.1 Burkholderiales bacterium
GGATGCGTTCAAGCGCGGTGAGGTCGACGTGCTGGTGGCCACCGATGTGGCTGCGCGCGCCTCGCGCGGTCCTTCGAGCGCGACGGCTTGCGCACCAACGCGCTGCACGGCGACAAGTCGCAAGACGAGCGCTTGAAAGCCTTGGATGCCTTCAAGAGCGGTGAGGTCGATGTGCTGGTGGCCACCGACGTCGCGGCGCGTGGCCTGGACATCGTCGATCTGCCCGCGGTGTTCAATTTCGACGTGCCGTACAACGCCGAAGACTACGTGCACCGCATCGGCCGCACCGGCCGGGCTGGCGCGTCGGGTCTGGCGATCACCCTGGTGTCGCCCAACGACTTGCGACTGGTCGGCGACATCGAACGCCTGATCAAGAAGAAGACCGAGGTCGAGGCGCTCGAGTTCGACGACGAACCTCCGAAGCGCGACTTCGTGCGCGACCGGGCGCGCCACGATGGCGACGCCGAGCGCAAGGCTCTCCCCGCCGCGGCGCGCCCAAGCACCACGGCACCCAAGGTCGCGTCCGATCCGTTCTTCGACAGCCCTTACGAACCCAGCGAGGCGGCTGAGGCCCCTGCCTGGGAAAAGAAGGCCAGCGTGCCATCGCGCGGCTTCTCACCCAACATCAAGCCGAAGAAGAAAGTGGCGGCCCTGTTCGGCGCCAGACGCGAGGAAGAAACCGAGTCGTGACGGCGCCGGGCGGCCCGTTGTCAGGGCAACGCTGAACCAGCACCTCGCGGCGCGCGCATTCCCGTTAGACAGCGCTCGCTTGCAGCAAGAACACCGCAGGGGTGGTGCCGGGCAGACGGAGCTTGGACGTTCGCCATGCGGCGACACGCTGCGTTCTTGAAAAACCCCCGGGAAGCGTCAGCCCGCAACTGACCGACAGCCACGTCGTCTCGTGAAGCTGTTCAACCAGCGCGTCGAGCAGCGCCTGATTGCGATACGGTGTCTCGATGGCGATCCGGGTCAGGCCGTCACGCCGTGACTGCAATTCGAGTTCGCGAATGCGCGCGGCGCGCTCGGCGGCGGGAATCGGCAGGTAGCCGACGAAACTGAATCCCTGCCCGTTCAGGCCGCTCGCGGCCAATGCCAGCAGCAGCGAACTCGCACCCGGCAGCGCGATCACCTCGATGCCCAGCGCATGCGCGGCTTGCACGACTTGCGCACCCGGGTCCGCCACCGCCGGCAGGCCGGCTTCGCTGAGCAGGCCGATGTCGTGCCCTTGCATTACCGGCGCGAGCAGCGCAGCCATGTCGCGGCTTCGGTCGCTCGGTTTGCCTGGCCCGCCTTTGGCCGGCCGCGGGATCTCGGCAATGCCAAGCTCCTGCAACGGGCGCGCCAACGGTGCGATCGCGTCAACCCGCTTGAGAAAGCTTCGCGCGCTCTTGGCGTTCTCGACCACCCAATGCTCGATGCGCGACGCGAGCCGAATCACCGCGGGAGCGAGGGTGTCTTCCAGACTCGGCGTGGGGCCATCAATGCCGAAGTCCAGTGTGTTCGGCATCAGGTAGAGCTTGCCGGGAGGGGTTGTCATCGCGCTGCCCTCACCCCAACCCTCTCCCACCAGTGGGAGAGGGAGCCCTGCCGACGCAGTAGAGCACGTCGATGCCGGCACGTCGCAGCAGCGCGCAGGTCTGAATCAGCGGCAGGCCGATCAGGGCCGTCGGGTCGTCGCAGTGCACAGCCTCGAGCAAGGCGATTCCCAGCGTCTCGACCTTGGCGCTGCCGGCGCAGTCATACGGTTGCTCGGCGCGCAGGTAGTTGTCGATTTCGGTGTTGCTCAGGTGCCGAAAACGCACCGTCACCGGCACCAGCGCCGCGGCTTCGAACCCTGCGCTCGCGCAAGCCACGCTGACCGCCGTTTGAAACACGATGGCGTGGCCGCTCATCGCGCGCAGTTGACGTGTCGCGCTTGCATGGTCGCCGGGTTTGCCGATCGCCACACCATCGAGGTCGGCCACCTGATCGGAGCCGATCACCACGGCACTCGGGTGCAATGCCGCCACCGCGGCTGCCTTGGCTTGCGCGAGCCGTTGGGCCAGCATCGCGGGTGGTTCGCCATTGAGCGGTGTCTCGTCGACATCCGGCGCCACCACGTCGAAGGGCAGACGCAAGCGGCCCAGCAACTCGCGCCGGTAGCGCGACGTGGAGGCAAGAATCAAGCGCGGCCGAGAGTCCATGCGGCGCATTGTCCACCGGGCGAAAGACTCTCAGCATCTCAGTAAACTCGGCCGATGAACAAGCGCTCGCTCGACCCTCGGAGCCTCGATGTTGCCGCCGCTGCCGAATCAGCCGCCGAGTTGTCCGGCCAGTGGCCGTTGGCAGACCTGACCCGGCTTGCCGAGATGTGGCATCCCGAGGCCCGCGCGGGCAACCGCGAGGCGGCCCACTGGACCGCGCGTGGCGAGAAGCGGGTCGGCGCGAGCGGGCCGCCGCGGATCTGGCTGCACCTGAGCGCGCGCGCAGACTGCGTCTTGGTCTGCCAGCGCTGCCTGCAGCCTGTGGCAGCTGCGGTCGACGCGCAGCGCAGCTTCATGTTCGTTGCCGGCGAAGCGGCCGCGGCCGAACTCGACGCGCAGTGCGAAGACGATGTTCTGGCCCTGACGCGTGAACTCGATCTGCGCGATTTGGTGGAGGACGAGTTGCTGCTCAGCCTGCCGCTGGTACCCAGGCACGAGCATTGCCCGCAACCCTTGCTGCCGCCGGAGGTGGCAGCGATCGCCGACCCAGAAACCGGCAGCCCGCACCCGTTTGCGGCACTCGCGGCGCTGAAGGGCCGGGCCGACAAAGGCTGACGAAGGCTGATTCCAGGGCCTGCTAGAATTCGCGCCTTTCGCGCGGTCAAGGTGCGTCATTGACGAGTGTCACTGACAAATCCTCGCCGCCGCCGACATGGCCCCAATCGACGCTTCGATCCTGCGGGCCCCAGGAGAACCCCATGGCCGTCCAGCAAAACAAGAAGTCCCCATCCAAGCGTGGCATGCACCGCTCGCACAACGCCTTGAACACGCCGGGCACGGCGATCGAGCCGACGACAGGCGAAGCGCATCTGCGCCATCACCTCAGCCCAACGGGTTTTTATCGCGGGCGCAAGGTGTTGAAGACCAAGGCAGACGCCTGATCGGCCCGCGCCGCCGCGCGGCCCGGCGACGGTTGCTCAGACCCCCGCCGTGATCAGGCTCGCCGTCGATTGCATGGGGGGCGACCACGGCCCCAGCGTTACGCTGCCCGCTTGCCGGGCCTTCCTGCGCGCGCACCCCGAGGCTGAGGTGATTCTCGTCGGCCGCGAAGCCGAGCTTGCACCGGCAGCGAGCTGGGAGCGCTGCGCGATCGTGCATGCGTCGGAGGTCGTCGAAATGGACGACCCGGTCGAGGTCGCGCTGCGGCGCAAGAAAGACTCCTCGCTGCG
Source organism: Burkholderiales bacterium (assembly GCA_031419535.1). Lineage (GTDB taxonomy): Bacteria > Pseudomonadota > Gammaproteobacteria > Burkholderiales > Burkholderiaceae_C > JAEMQF01. The sequence goes on from JANOLA010000544.1 coordinate 3,413, forward strand.
GATTGCGCTCAGCCTGGTCAAGGCGGATGAACAAGGCCAGGCGCGTGCGCAGGCCTGCGTGTCAGCCGGCAACACGGGTGCGCTGATGGCGCTGTCGCGCTACGTGCTGAAGACGCTCGATGGCATTGACCGGCCGGCAATCGCGGCGGTGTTGCCGAATCAAAAGGACGGTTTCACGACAGTGCTCGACCTCGGCGCGAACGTCGATTGCACCGCCGAGAACCTGCTTCAGTTCGCCGTGATGGGCAGTGCGCTCGTCGCTGCGGTGGGCGGCAATCAGAACCCCACGGTCGGGTTGCTCAACATCGGCGAAGAAGCGATCAAGGGCAACGAAGTCATCAAGCAGGCGGCGGAACTGCTGCGCGTCGCGGCAGCGGGCGGCCATTTGAACTTCCACGGCAATGTGGAAGGCAACGACGTGTTCAAGGGCACGACGGACATCGTGGTCTGCGATG
>JANOLA010000545.1:0-2651 GCA_031419535.1 Burkholderiales bacterium
GCCGCGGCGGCGCGCTCACGCTGTTGAGCCACGGTGCGGACAGCGTTCCCGGCGCGATCGACTTCGCGACGCTGCTCGCCACGCCCGAAGGCCCCGAAGTGCAATCCGCTTTCAACAGCATCGGTGCCGACGACCACGCCAAGTACCTGCTCACCTCCGGCTCGACGGGCCAGCCCAAGGTCGTGATCAACACGCACCGCATGCTCTGCGCGAACCAGCAGATGGTGGCGCAGGCGTGGCGCTTCCTCGAACATGAAAAACCGGTGCTGCTCGACTGGCTGCCCTGGAGCCACACCTTCGGCGCGAACCACAACTTCAACCTCGTGCTTCGCAACGGCGGCATGCTCTACATCGACGAAGGGCGCCCGGCGCCGGGGCTGATTGACAAGACCGTGCGCAACCTGCGCGAGGTGCGCCCCAACCTGCATTTCAATGTGCCGCGCGGGCTGGACATGCTGTTGCCGTTCCTCGAGAACGACCTCGACCTGGCGCGCGATGTTCTCTCGGGCCTGCGCTGCGTGTTCTACGCCGGCGCCGCGTTGCCTGCGTCCACTTGGCAACGTCTCACCGCCGTCGCGGCGAAGGTGCGCGACGAGCCGCTGTGGCTCACCACCGCGTGGGGCGCCACCGAAACGTCGCCCGCGGTGACGAGCGCACATTGGCGGCTGGAGGCGGCAGGCTGCATCGGTAACCCCTTGCCCGGCCTGGAGTTGAAACTCGTGCCGAACGGCCAGAAGCGGGAACTTCGCGTGCGCGGCGTGTCGGTGTTTCCGGGTTACCGCAACGCGCCGGATCTCACCGCCGCGGCGTTCGACGAAGAAGGCTTCTACAGAATCGGCGACGCGGGCTACCTCGTCGATGAAGCGTACCCCGAGCGCGGCGTGATGTTCGATGGGCGCGTTGCGGAGGACTTCAAGCTCAGCACCGGCACCTGGGTGTCGGTGGGGGTGCTGCGCTTGAAGCTGGTGTCGGCATTCGCGCCGTATGCGCAGGACGTGGTGCTCACCGGGCACGACCGCGACGAGATCGGTGCGCTGATTTTCCCGAGCTCGGTGTGTGCACAGTTGAGCGCCGATGCGCTCGCCGCCAAGATCGGCGCAGTGCTGGCTGGCTTGCAAGCGCAGGGCGGCGGCTCGTCGCAGACGCCGACACGCGCGCTGATCCTCACCGAAGCGCCGAACGCCGACGCGGGCGAGATCACCGACAAAGGCTACGTGAACCAGCGCGCGGTGCTGGCGCGGCGCGCGGCGGAAGTGGAATTGCTGTACAGCGAGACGCCGCAGCCGCGCGTCGTCTATCCTGCGGTCCCCTGATCCCTGACCGCTCAACTGACGGAGACAAACCATGACTCAGCGCAGAACCTTGATCCAAGCTGGCCTCGGCGGCGCCGCGCTCGCCACGCTGGGCATTCGCGACGCTGCGGCGCAAACCCTCGAACAGGCGAAATTCATCTACGGCTTTCCAGCCGGCAGCGCGGGCGACATCGTCGCGCGCCGCGTCGCCGAAAAAGTCGCCGGCAGTGCCTACACGCGCAACGCCGCGGTGGTGGAAAACAAGCCTGGTGCGGGCGGGCGCATTGCGCTCGATGCCCTCAAGGCCAGCGCGCCGGACGGCGCCACGCTGTGCCTGTCGCCGTTCTCGTGCACGTCGATCTACCCGCATGTGTACGGCGCCAAACTCAGCTACGACCCGTTGCGCGATTTCATTCCTGTGTCGATCGCGGCGTTGATGTTCCACGGCCTGGCGGTCGGGCCGATGGTGCCCCAGAGCGTGAAAGACGTGAAGGGCTTTCTCGAGTGGGGCAAGGCGAACCCGAAAGACGCGAACTACGGCTCGCCCGCGGCGGGCTCGACGCCGCACTTCATCGGCGCGTTGCTGGGAATCGGCAGCGGCGTGGACCTCAAGCACGTGCCGTACCGCGGTTCGGTGCCCGGCGTGACTGACGTCGTGGGCGGCCAGATCGCCGCCATGATGACGCCGAGCGGCGACTTCATCGCGAACCACAAGGCAGGCAAGCTGCGCATCCTCGCGACCAGCGGCGCAAAGCGTTCGCCCTTCATTCCCGACGTCGCGACGTTCGCCGAACAGGGCTTCCCCGAGTTCACGGTGGAAGAGTGGTTCGGCTTCTACGCGCCGGCGCGCACGCCGACGGCGGTGGTGAGCGCGGCGAACGCGGCGATCGTGACCGCGCTGAAGGACAAAAGCGTGATCGACGGCCTGGGTGTCGTCGGCCTGGTCGCGCAGAGCTCGACGGCCGACGAGATGGCACGCAGCCAGAAGGCGGAGTTCGAGCGCTGGGGGCCGCTCGTGAAGAAGACGGGGTTCACCGGGGAGTCTTGAGCCGCCTGCGCGAGCGGTGCATTCTTGATTTGCAGCGGCGTCCGGACACGCCGGCCGGGCCATGTCCGCACGGCACGGGTGGCGCTACACGTGTCCGCCGACGTGCACGCTGTAGACCAGCGCGAACGGCTTCATCTGTTCGCGCACCGCGGCCTCGTCGCCGGCCTGATTGAGATCGAAGCGCAGCGCGAGTCCGCCTGAGGTTTCCTCGGCCGTCACGCGCACCGCCGCGGCGAGCCCCGCCATCGCGAGCCGCTCCTCCAGCGCGCGCTGCGTGGCACGCAGGCGCAGCGCCGGCTTGTAGACCTTGC
>JANOLA010000546.1:0-3635 GCA_031419535.1 Burkholderiales bacterium
CCGTCCACTTCATGCCGGCCGAACGACAAGTCGGCGCCGCGATGCGGGCAGTCGCGGTCGAGCAGGCCCCAGCGGAGCGCGCCATCGCGAAACAGCACGAAGTTCTGACCGAGCAGGCGCACCGCCTTGATCGGGCGCTGCGCCATTTCGGGGACGAGTCGGCCGTCGAACTCGTCGACGAGAGCGGCCGGCTGCCAGTAGTGGCGCATCAGCGCGCCGCACGCCGTTCCCGGGCCGATGCGGGTGATGAGTTCGTTTTGTTCGCGGTTCATGGAACGAGATTGTTGGCGGCTCAGCCAGCGTTCGAGTACTTGATCGAGCACCCATACGCCTGCGACGCCGGCTTGCTGAGCGCTTTGCCGGCGAGCGTTTCGCCCAGCGCCTGGTTCACGTAGTTCGTGGCGCTCTTGATGTCGGCCGTGCTCGCGCTGGGAATGCTGTCGATCGCGCCGGCGTACAGCAGCTTGCCCTGCGGGTCGATCAGGTACATGTGCGGCGTGGTGCGCGCGCCGTAGGCCCGGCCGACCTTGCCGTCCGCATCCATCAGCGTCGCGCTCATCGCCGAGTCGCGCGCCTTGAGCCAGGCGTCGAGCTCGGCGGGTTTGAGGTAGTCGCGGTGATCGGCGCTCGTGGAGTTGATGCTGAGCCAGACCACGTCTTTGGCGCGCGCACCCTTTTGCGTGGCCGGCATGTTGCCGCTGTTGTAGTGCTTCTGCACATAGGGGCAGCCTGGGTTGACCCACTCGAGCACGACATGCTTGCCCTTGAAGTCGGCCAGCTTCACGGCGCGGCCTTGCGTGTCGGTGACGGCGAACGCCGGCGCCGGCTGGCCGATCGTGGCCTGTGCGGCGGCGCTGGTCGCGGCGAGCAACGCGGCGCTGAGAACGGTGAGTTTCAGCCAGGTGTTCATGCAAGACTCCTTCGAGGTTGATTCAACGCACACGCGCCGCGCCGAGCGTTGCCGGGTCGGCACACCTGCGCAAGCGTACCCGCAAGCCGGCGAGTTGGGCAAGCGAACACCCTGGGGCTGAGAGGCTCAGAGTTTTCGCCGCTGAATTTCCTCCCTCTCCCGCTTGCGGGAGAGGGAGCAAGACCGAAAGACTCTCAGCCTCTCATCTCAGCGCCCGGGGCGCCCTGACGACACTTTGCGCCGCATCAGCAACGCTAGGCCCGCCCCCAGTGCCACAGTCAACGCTGCACCGCCCAGCGCGGTGCTGACCCACGATGTCGGTTCTTCGGCTGGCGCGCGGTGGGTCGGTGCCGGAGCCGGCCCCGGCGCGGCGACCGACGGCGAGGGTGGCAGCGCCGCGCCAATCGCCGGCCAGCCGCCCTGCACCGCGAACTGCACGGCCTGGCCCGCAGCGTCACCCCGCGCGACGAGCACGGCGTGCATGGGGTCCGGGCTCTCGCTGCGCTGCGCCGAGAGCGGAACGCGCAAGTGCAGGCGCGCGCCGTCCCAGCGCTGCTCCAGCGGCGCGGCATGCTCGATCACGCCGCCGTCTACAGCAAAGAACTCGATCGCCCGGCCCGGCCACGCCGCCGGCAGGCTGCTGGCCTCGAACAGCAGCGCCTGGCCTTCGATTCGAGCCTGCGCATCAACGCCGGCGGACGCGCGCGGCAGCGCCACCCGCGCGTTCGCGAATGCGCTCGCGTGCGCCATGTGGGCCGGCACACCCGCGCCCGAAGCAATGCTCAACGCAAAGTCGCCCGACTGCGGAATGCATTGGTCCTTGCACACGAGCCACTGGGCGTGCAGCTTCACGTCGAGCGCGGCGGCACGAAAGTTCGCCGGCAGCGTCAACGGCACCGGCAGCAGCACGTCGCCCTCGTAGCCGTAGTTGATGAGCGGGCCCACGGGCAGGCGCTTCGGCGTCGGCCACTCGATCTCGCCCGCCGTCACGCCGTCGGGCAAGGCCCAGCGCAGGGTCGTCGCCATGCCCGAGTCGCCCGGGTTCTTCCAGTAGCTGTGCCAATGCGCGGCGTGGCGCAACCGCAGGCCGAGCCACGCCGGCTGGCCCGAGGTGAGGCCTTGCGCAGCGTGCACCACGAGTTCGGCGCGCACTTGGTCGGTTTGAACCACGGCGGTTTGCCCCACCGCAGTCTGCGCCGCCAGCGCATCCGGCCACATCGGCAGCACGCCAAGCACAACGAAGGCCAGCGCCCGATGGAATCGAAGCGGCTGCACGGATCGGGTCGACAACATGGATCGCATCGCTGGCTGGGCTCTGGCGCACCACCGCGACGGGCAGCGCCTGCCCAGTGTAGGCCGCGGCAAACGCCGGTCGAGCGATTTGGCGTGAATCACAATCAGCGCATGACGCGCCTCTACCGCCCCGGCGACCCCGTCGATTTGCCTGCGCTGCAGCGCGACCTCGCGGGCCTCGCTACCGACGCCTCGCCCGCCGCGTGCGAGCGTGCCGCCGCCGACTACCACTGGTACAGCCCCGTGCTCGCCGAAGCTTTGAAAGGCAAGCGCCCCGACCTCGTGGTGCGCCCGAACACAGTCGACGAAGTGAAACAGCTTGCCGCGGCCTGTGCGCGGCATCGCGTGCCGCTCACGGTGCGCGGCGGCGGCACCGGCAACTACGGGCAATGCGTGCCGCTGCACGGCGGCGTTGTGATGGACGCGACCGGCCTGAACCGCATCCAACGCATCGAACCCGGCTGGGCCTGCGTGGAAACCGGCGTGCTGCTGCACAGCCTGAACCAGGCAGCGCGCGCGACGGGACAGCAATTGCGCATGTGGCCGAGCACCGAGCGCATCGCGACGGTGGGCGGCTTCATCGCCGGCGGGCACTCGGGAATCGGCTCGATCCGCCACGGCATCCTCGCCGACCCCGGCAACGTGCGGCGCTTGGCGCTCGTCACGCTCGAAGACCCGCCGCGCCTGCTGGACTTGCTGGGCGCCGACATCCAGAAAGCGCACCACGCGTACGGCACGAACGGCATCATCGTCGAGGTCGAGCTGGCGCTCACGCAGGCGGTTCAGTGGCAGCACACGATCACGCTGTTCCCGAGCTACGACGCGGTGCTGCGCTTCGGCCTCGCGGCGGGGCAGGCGAGCCTCGACGCATCGGTCGACACATCGACCGACGCTTCGATCGACGTGTTCCAGCTGACTGCGGTCGAGTGCCGCATCACGCCCTATTTCAAGTTCAATCACGCCGGCCTGCGCGACCGGCTCGAAGATGAAGACGCGATGTTCGCCCAGGTTTCTCGCGACACGCTGCCTGCATACGAGGCGCTCGCCATGCGCATGGGCGGGCGCATCGTGGTGCGCGGCACGGAAGATGAATTGCTGGCCCAAGGTTTGCCCTCGGCCACCGAGTGCGCCTACAACCACACCACGCTCGAAGCGCTGAAATCGGACCGGGGCGTCACCTACCTGCAAGTGGCATACCCGGGGCCGCTCAGCGCCGACCTGGTGCGCGCGCAAATGCAGCGCTTCGGCGACGAGGTCTACATGCACCATGAATTCAGCCGCGCTGGCGGCGCGCTGGTGGCATTTGCGCTGCCGCTGGTGCAGTACTTCGACGAAGCACAACTGCGCGAAGTCATGGCGAGCTTCGAGCGCGACGGCTGCTGGAACTTCGACCCGCACACCTGGGTGCTCGAAGACGGCGGAATGAAGCAGG
>JANOLA010000547.1:0-10438 GCA_031419535.1 Burkholderiales bacterium
CCCCACAGCTTGCAATACAGAACAGGCACATCAAGGCCGCTCGCACGTGGACATTCATGGCGCCAATCTCCAACAAGTTGGGTTCGGCCCGCATCGCAATGGCGGCGCAAGTTTGCCCTCGGCCAGCGCCGCATCGCCGCACAGCGGCGCGGAAATCGCGAGATACGACACGCCGTAGACTGGGGCCGATGCCCACACGAGCCGAATGAACCACTTCGATGTCATCGTCATCGGCGCCGGCGTCGTCGGCAGCTCGGTGGCCTACCACTTGGCACGCTTCGGCGCGCGCAACGTGCTCGTGCTCGACCGCGGCCAAGTCGGTGCCGGCACCACAGCGCAGTCCTCGGGGATCCTGCGCACGCACTACTCCGTGATCGAGAACGTCGCGCTCGCGCGTGCGTCGTGGCAGGTGTTCAGGACCTTCGCCGAGTACCTGGGCGACGCCGAGGCGTCGGCTGGCCTGGTGCAGTGCGGCTATCTGATCGCCGCGCCCGACGGCACTAAGCTGGAAGCGCTGCGCGGCGCGTTGCAAGGCCAGCGCAGCCAGGGCATCACGGTGCATGGGCTCGACGCCGCGCAGGCGACGAGCCTGCTGCCGATCGCGCGCTTCGACGACGCCGCGCTGATCGGCTACGAGCCCGAAGCCGGCTTCGCCGACGCCTACCTCACCGCCACCGGCTTCGCGCGCGCGGCGCGGCGCCTGGGCGTGAAGTTCATGGAAGGCGCCGAGGTGCATCGCCTGCTGCACGAGCAGGGCCGCGTGACCGGCGTCGAAACATCGCAAGGCAGCTTCAAGAGCGAACTCGTGATCAGCACGCAAAACATCTGGGCACGCGACATCGAACGCTGGACCGGCATCGCCACGCCTGTGCGCGCCGAGCGCCACGCCGTGCTCGCGCTGCAAGGCCCGCAGCCCTACACCTACCGCATGCCGGTCTACAAGGACCTCGGCTCTCCCGGCATGCTGTACTGCCGCAGCTATGGCGGTGCGCAGATGTTGGTCGGCGAAGGCCTGGCCGGTGAGCTGCTGCCCGAACCGAGCAACGAGCAGGGCGAGGTGTCGATGGACCATGTGGTGGAGGTCGGCACGCAAGTCGCGATGCGCTTCCCTTCGTTCGAAAGCGCCGGCCTCGCGTCGTCATGGACCGGTGTCTATGACGTGACACCCGACTGGAACCCGGTGCTCGGGCGCCTGCCCGGAATGCACGGCCTGATCGTCGGCTACGGATTCTCCGGCCACGGGTTCAAGCTCTCGCCCGCGGTCGGCCGCGTGCTCGCGCAAGAGGCGCTCGGGCTGCCCACCGACGTGCCGCTCGCGCCCTACGCGCTCGAGCGCTTTCGCGGCGGCCAGTGGCTCACCGGGCGCTACGGCGTCGGCGCGGTGTCTTGAGCTGGCGCGCCGCGAGGCAGCCTGCGCCACGTGTCCGTCGTGCGTGGGCAATGCATGGGCAACACGCAGCGCACCAAGCCGAGTCGCGCGATTCGTTCAGCGGCAGCCGCCAGGCACCACGACGGGCACGGAATACTCGCGCCCGATCGCCACGAGCGCGTCGGAGTAGTTCCGAGCCCCGCGCTCGCTGAGCGTCTTCAGATCGACCTGCCCCTGAGCGTTGCAGGGAAACGCCAGCGCGCGCCCGGCATTGAAGAGCGATTGGAATCGCAACTCGAAACTGCCTCGGTCGATTCGTTCGGTGGCGTTGGAGTGGTGCATGCGTGCCTCCCGGCAAGGGGCTCAACGTCTCGGCCATCGGGGCCGTTGACCATTGCTGGGAGCATGCGGCGTGCATGGTGTCGTTCAGCCGTCATTCCCCACTGGCAGCAGCGCCGCGCCGCCGCTCACCGAGCTTGGGCGTGCATCTCGTAGAGCTTCTGCATGCCGCCCAGCCAACGCTCGTAGTCTTGCGCCTTGTGCAGCATGTACTTCGCGACCTCGGGGTGCGGCAGCACGAGAAACTTCTCGGCGGCCATCACCTTCACCACTTCGTCGGCCACTTGTTCGGGCGCGAGGATTCCGTTCACGCCGGCCGAGCCACCGTCGCCGCTCACCATGTCGGTCTGCACCGACTGCGGGCACAGGCACGACACGCGCACGCCGCGCCGGCCGTAGGCGATGCGCAGCCATTCGGCGAAGGCCACGGCGGCGTGTTTCGTCACGCCGTAGGGCGCGGACTCGACGATGTTCAGCAACCCCGCCGCCGACGCCGTGATCAGAAAGTAGCCTTCGCCGCGCGCCGCCATCTCGGGCACGACCGCGCGCGCCGCCCACACATGGGCCATGCCGTGCACCTGCCACATCTTGTCCCACAGCGGGTCTTCGAGCTCGAAGCCGCCCAGGCGCCCCAGAATGCCGGCGTTGGAGAAGTAGATGTCGATGCGCCCGTGCCGCTCGCGCGTGGCCGCGACCAGCGCCTGGATGTCCGCCTCGCGGCTCACGTCGCAGCGCAGCGCCATGCCACCGATCGCTTGCGCGACGCCTTGCGCACGCTCCAGGTTGATGTCGGCGACGACGACGTTCGCGCCGTTGGCGGTGAAGCGCCTCGCCGCCGCCGCGCCGATGCCGCTCGCGCCACCGGTGACGATGGCGACTTTGCCGTGAATGTCCATGACGTACCTCCGAATCGAACCGGACCTCGGTATCGCTGCCGCAGCGCCGCTCGCACCGCACTCGGCGTGCGAGGCTAGCGAGCGGCCGCCTTGCTCAGCTCCCGTTTCGCAAACGTGAATTCGCAGTACGGCACGGCGCCGGTGGCGACCACGCGTTCGAACCAGGTGATGGCCTCGGAACGTTTGCCCTGCGCGTGCAGGCGTTCTCCGATGCAAAAAAATACGCTTCGGCGAGATTGAGCCGTTCCATCTCGGGCCGAGCGCGTGCCACTTTGAGCAGGGCGTCGCGATCGATGCGGTTGTCGAAGTAGTGCAGCAGCGCGCCGGTGAGTTTGGACGCGTCCACATCGGCAACAAACGGCCCAATCGCCTCCCGGCCGCGCCCGCCTTGGCGCTCGGCGGCCAGGTAGAGCCAGAGTCTCGCGAACTCGCGTTCGTCGCCGCCGCCGGATTGCGCGGTATCGCGCAGCACCTGTTCGGCCTGCGCATACTCGCCCAGATAGTAGTGCGTCGTGCCGAGCCAATTCTTCGTCGCGCCACGGCTTGCGAGGGTCGGCCCGACAAACAGATCGAGCGCGTCACGGTCACGCCCCACGCCGACCAGCGCCACGGCTCGCGCTTCCAGGGCTTCCGGGCTCGCCGGCTCGAGATCGGCCGTTTCTTTGGCGGTGTCGCAGTCTGCGCCTGCAACGCCATGCTGACCGTCATGATGGCCGCCACAATGGCGTATCGCGGCACGTTGCGGCGCCATGCCGCAGCGACTGATTGAGCAAACATCTTCATGACGGCGACGAAGCGGTTGACGAATTCATTATGGAGTGGACCGATGAAATCTGGCGATGCCACATGCCCCCCGGGGAAACCCATGATCGCGACGACGCCCAGTTGCATGCCCCGGCTCGCGGCGTGCGCATTGTTCTTGTGGGCAGCCCTCGCGCAGGCCCAGGTTCCGCCCAGCCCCGCCGAGGCGGCACGCTTCAGCGCCCTGCACGCCGCGGCGCACCAGGGCGACCCGAAACGCTTGTCGGCGCTGCTGGCCGCGGGTGCGGCGTCGAACGGCCGCGATTCGCACGGCCGCACTGCCCTGCATGTGGCGACGTTCGCGCGCCAGCGCGATGCGATCCGCCTGCTTGCGAAGGCCGGCGCCGAACTGGGCGCGCTGGAAAATGACCGCTACGACGCGGTGACGATCGCGGCGGTGGCCGACGACGAAGAAACGCTCGCACTGTTGCTGTCGCTCGGCGCGAGCGCGAAGCTCACCACCAGCCGCTACGACGGCACGGCGCTGATCGCCGCCGCGCACCTCGGCCACGACGGCGTGGTGCGCCAATTGATCGCCGCCGGCGCGCCGCTCGACCATGTGAACAACCTGCACTGGACCGCGGCGATCGAGGCCGTCGTGCTCGGCGACGGCGGGCCGCGCCATCAGGCGTGCTTGCAGGCGCTTGTCGACGCGGGCGCGAACATTCGTCTGACCGATCGCTCCGGTCAGACGCCGATGCAACTGGCGCGCGCTCGCGGATTCGACGCCATGGTGCGTATCCTCGAAGCAGCGCCCAAGCGCTGACCCGGTGCGTGCAAGACGCGCCCTTGCTTCGGCGCGCGCCTCGCGCGGTGCCCAGGCAGCCGCCTACCCCCTACTCTGCCGTGAACCCCGACGTCTTGATCGGCCCTTCCCAGCGCTTGTAGTGGCTCGCCTGCGTTGCGGCCAGCTCTTCCGGGCTGCCGTAATTGGGCACCAGGCCGAGCGACAGAATCTTCTCCTGCACGTCGCTCTGGCGCAGCGCGTCACTCACGGCACGGCTGAGGCGGGCGGTCAAATCCGCACTCATGCCCGGCGGGCCATAGACACCGAAGTAGGCGTCGGCCGACATGTTGATGCCCTGCTCTTTCAGCGTGGGCACCTCGGGCAGTGCCTTGAGGCGCGCCTCGCCCGTCACGGCGACGATGCGCATCTTGCCGGCGCGATGGTGTTCGATCGTCTCCAGCGGCGTGTCCACCGACAGCGGCACCTGGCCGCCGAGCAAGTCGTTCACGAGCGGCGCACCGCCCTTGTACGCGACTTGCGTGATCTCGATTCCCACACTCTGGCCGAGCATCACGCCGGTGAAGTGCGGCACCGTGCCCGCGCCCGGGTTGCCGATGTTGGCCTTGCCCGGGTTCGCTTTCATCCACGCGAGAATGGTTTTCAGGTCACCGGCCGGCGCGCCCGGGCCGGCCGTGATGGCGAAGTCGAAGGTCGAGGCGCGCGCCACCGGTGTGAAGTCTTTGACCGGGTCGTAGCCGACGTTTTTGTAGACCCAGGGCAGGATCACGAAGGCGCCGCTCGGCGCGAGGATCAGCGTCTGCCCGTCGGGCGCAGCGCGCTTGAGTTCACCCAGCGCCACGCGCCCCGCCGCACCGGGCTTGTTCTCCACGAGCACCGTCTGGCCGAGCGAGACGCGCAGCTTGTCGGCGAGCAGCCGCGCCACGATGTCGGCCGACCCGCCGGGTGGAAAGCCCACCAGGATTTTCATCGGCGGCTTGTCTTGCGCCAGCGCTGCGAGAGGCAGTGCGGCGAGCGTGGCGGCGGCCGTGGCCACCAGGGTGCCGGCCAAAGTGAGTGCGCGACGTTGCATGGTGTGTCTCCTCGAAAGTGATTTGGATATCGAAGTGGATAGAAGGGGAGATACAAGCGGCGTGAATCGAATCGTTCAGAACTTGAAGATGCGCAACGCATTGCCGCCGCGCACTTTCTCGCGGCGCGCGCCGTGCAGCGAATTCACCTTGGCCAGGCAACCGACCGGGTCGCCGATCGTGTGCGGGTAGTCCGAACCGAACAGCACCTGGTCATCGCCGAAGACTTCGAGGCACAGGTCGAGCGTTTGCTGCGTGAACACCACCGAGTCGGCGAACAGGCGCCCCATGTAGCTCGAGGGCGCGCTTTCCGTCTTCGTGCGGCACGCCGGAATGTTGCGAAAACACTGGTCCAGTCGACCGATCAGGTAGGGCAGCGCGCCGCCGCCGTGCGAGGCGATGATCTTCAGCTTCGTGTAGCGGTCGAAAAAACCGTCGAACAGCATGCGAGACACGGCAAGCGTGGTGTCGAACGTGAAGCCGATCGAGGCGGTGAGCTGAAACTCGTTCATCTGCATCGCCTGCACGCCCGGCGGCGCGGTGGGGTGGATCAGCACCGGCAACCCGGCCTCGTCGATCGCTTTCCACACCGGCGCGAAGCGCGGCGCGGTGAGCGATTCGGCGTCGATGTTGCCGAGCACCATCACACCCGCCGCGCCGCGCGCCACCGAGCGTTTCAGCTCGGCCACGGCGAGTTCGGTGTGCTGCCACGGCAGCGAACAGAAATACTCGATGCGCCCGCGGTAACGCTCGCGCGCCGCGGCCATGTCGTCGTTCATCACGCGCGCCGCTTGCAGGCTCACTTCGGGCGCGCCCCAGTAGACGTTCGGGCAGGTGAGCGAAATGACGGAGACGTCGATGCCCACCGTGTCCATCATCTTGATGCGCGCCGGGTAGTCGAACATCTCGGGCACCGGCGTCATGAACGGCGCGTCGTGCAAGTGGATCGCGCGCAAGCCGCCGACCACTGTTTTCAGCGTGATCTTCGGCCCGGCGTGCTTTTCCAGCAGCGCCAGGTAGTCGTCATTCAGCATGTGCGTGTGCACGTCGATCACGGGGGCCATCGGGTTCCTTGGGCAGTCGGGTCGAAGTTTCAGGGTGCGCGCAGGGTTGGGTTCAATGCGTGGATCAATCGACTTTCGCGCCGGAGTCGATGACCACTTGGGTCCAGCGCACGAGGTCGTTCTTCACCAGCTCGGCAAAGTCGGCCGGGCTCACCGGCGGCAAGGCATCGCAGCCGATCGCCGCGCAGCGCGCCTTGAGCGCATCGCTCGCGACGATGCGGTTGATCTCGGCCGAAAGCCGCTCGATCACCGCGCGCGGCGTGCCTGCCGGTGCAACGACGCCCTGCCACGCCACCGCCTGCACGCCGGGGACGCCGGCCTGCGCGAAACTCGGCGCCTCTGGCAACATCGCCGAGCGCTGCGGCGCGGTGGTGGCGAGCACCTTCAGCTTGCCGGCGCGGATGTGCGCGATGGCCGGCGTCAGGTCGGTCACCATCAGCTTGAAGCGCCCGGCGAGCAAGTCAGGCACCGCGAGTTGACTGCCCTTGTACGGAATGTGGTCGAACTTCGCGCCGCTCGCCTTTTGCAGCATCTCCATCGCCAAGTGGTGCGGGCTGCCGTTGCCGGCCGAACCGTATTGCAACGGCTCGGGCGCCTTGCGCGCCGCGTCGACCAGGTCTTGCAGCGAGTTCCAGCCCGAGTCGGCGTGCACCACCAGAAAAAACGGCACGCTCGCGACCAGGCTCACGGGCGCGAAGTCGCGCACCGGGTCGATCATGTTGTTGCGGTACAGCGCCGGGCTCACGCCGAGCGTCGTGCTCGTCGCCATCAACAGCGAGTAACCGTCGGCCGGGCTGCGCGCGACCAGTTGCGCGCCGAGCAGCGTGCCGGCCCCCGGCTTGTTGTCGATGACGATCGGTTGGCCGAGCGCCTTGGCCAGTGGCTCGGCGATGGCGCGCGCCAGCGTGTCGGTCAAGCCACCGGGCGGGTACGGAACGACCAGCTTGATCGGCCTGTCGGGCCAGCTTGTGGTTTGCGCGGTGGCCGAAGGCAGCGCGGCACAGCCAAGCAGCGCCGCGGCAACGCCTGCCGCGATGCGACGCCGCAGCGGCGCGAGCTGTGCCTGGAAGTGGGAAAAGAGGGCGGGTTCCATGCTCGCATTTTTGACGCGGCACGGGCCGCGTGCTACGGTCGCTTTCCCTAGGAACGCAAGCCATCACACCATGCCAAGCCTCGACCTCAGCGCTCTTTCCCGACTCAACGCCGCCGTGCTGTCCGACGTGCTCGACAGCCTGGGCCTGATGAACCAGGCGATGCGCCCGTTCATGCGGCCGCTCGACGACGAACTTCAGCTCATCGGCCGCGCGCGCACCGGCTTGTACATGCCGGTGTACCAGCACATCGCGGGCGAGAATCCGTACGAAGTGGAGATCGCGCTCGTCGACGATTTGAAGCCGGGCGACGTGGTGGTGCTCGCGTGCCACGGGCCGACGCACCGCATCGCGCCCTGGGGCGAGTTGCTCTCCACCGCGTCGCAAGTGCGCGGCGCCACCGGTTGCGTCACCGACGGCCTGGTGCGCGACGTGAAGCAGATTCGCGAGATGAAGTTCGCGGTGTTCCACGGCGGCATCGGGCCGCTCGACACGAAAGGCCGGGCGCGCATGGTCGAGCGCGACGTTCCCGTGGAGTGCGCCGGCGCCGCGGTGCGCCCGGGCGACATCGTCTTCGGCGATGTGGACGGCGTGGTCGTGATTCCGCGCGAGCGCGAAGTTGAAGTCATCCGGCTCGCGCTTGAAAAGGTGTCGGGCGAAAACCAGTCGCGCGACGCGCTGCGGCGTGGCGAATTGTTGGGCGACGTGTTTCGCCGATTGGGGATTCTTTGAGCCTGCCTGGGGGTTCTTTGAGCGGCCCGGCGGCCGCTCAACGATTCTCCAGCCGCCCGAAGTCCAGCACCCCCGCGTCCACCGGCTCGAGCTGCGTGAAGGCCTGCGCCAGCGCGTCGCTGTGCGGCCAGAAGCCGGGGCTGGTTCGCTCCACGCCATAGCGCGCGACGAGCGCCCGGTAGTCGGCCTCGTCCCTCAAGCGCGCGACCGCGTCGACGAACGCCGACAGCTCGGCACGAACCACGCGAAACAGCGCATTCGGATAGGCAGCGATAAAACCCGGCGCGACCAGCAACTCGTCTTCCGCCGGGACGAGGCGTTTGCCCTCGCGAAACAGCGACGCGACGTTGGTGTGCGCGGTGTCGTGCACCAGGGTGTAAACAGCGCGCGGATCGACGAGCGCGCCGGCCTGCTGCACCACCGCGAGGAACGAGACTTCGGGAAGCAGCGTTAGGTTCGCGCCGCGCTGCGCGGCGAGGCGCTCGAGCTCAGAACGCAAGCCGTTGTCGGGCGCGCTGCCCAGATCGAAACGCTTCTCCATCACCGGATCGAGTTTGTGGCGCAGCATCTGCATCAGCTCGACGCGCGGGTTGTCGGTGGTGAACGGGATGTCGGTCTCGCGGTTGAACGCGATGTGGCTGCCGTACACGTAGTCGCGCACCGAGGTGTGCGCGTCGCGGTACCAGTGGTCGCGCACTTTCACGCGCTGCGCCTTGGGCAGCAGCGCGAGGAAGTTGAACTCGCCCTCCATGCGCAGAAAGTCCATGTACAGCCGAGTCGTGAGCTGGTGCCCGGCGGCGCCGAAAACGTCGAACCCGGCGACGAGCAGGTAGTGGATGCGCTCGAACAACGAGTAATCGATCACCCACGCCGTCTTGGGCGGCCGGCCGATCAGGCCGCGCACGACGGAGGCGTTGTCGTGGTGGCGCAGGATCGTCAGCGCGGCGTTGGTGTTGTGGCCGTCGCCGTCCCAGATCCAATGCAGGTCGAGCCGTGTGTTCGCCGCCGCGGTTTCGAGGTACTTCTGCTTGGCCATCAGAAACGACATCTGCGAATCTTTGTAGCCCTGCCACGAGAACAAGCCGAGCGGCCCTTTCAGGCCCTCGCCCGGCAGACGCAGCGAGCCGGCGACGCTCGCGAGAAACATCGAACCGCGCATGCCGGGGTCGTTGTCGGGCGCCTTGAACACGATCCAGAAGCGGTCGTCGATCACGTCCACCGCCACCTGGCCGCGGCACACCGGACCTTTCATGAAGCCGCGAATGAAGTACTCGGCGTCGTCGAGCATGAAGCGGTAGCGCGAGTCGACGGGCATGTCGCGAAACGCGACAAACGGATTGCTCGCGACTTGCGCCGCGTAACTCGGCAGCGCGGCGACCTTGTAAGGAGCGTCGAGGAACAACTGCTGAAAGCGTTTCAGCCGCGCCGACCCCAGGGCGTAAGGCATGTGCAGCTTGGCCACCACCGTGGCGTGCATCGGCTCGATGCGGTACCAGAACGGCCCCGGGCCGGGGTCGTTGAAGGGCATGCGGGTCGCGATCACGTCCACCGGCTTCCCGGGCGGCTTGCGGGATCTGACGATCCGAAAATACTGCCTCTGGTCCTGGTCGTCGAAGTAGAGGCTGGCGAGGAACAGGTGCTCGTACAGATAGCGGCTCATCAACTTCTGTTTCGGCGAAGCACCGTTGAGAAACGCCTCCCAGGTCGCGATGCGTTCGGCGTAACTCGCCCCCAGCGGCGCGGGTTCGCGGTACGGTGCGCCGCTGGCGAGCCAACTGGCAAGCACGTTGAACTCGGGCTCGCTCAGTGCGGGCAGCCCATAGGGCATGCCCCAGCGCGGATGGCGCTTGGCGAAGGCGCTGAACTCATCGGGGCTCGGGCAGCTCTGTTTGCGCTCAGTGCCGATGTCGTAGCCGTCGCCGAGCGGCGTGCGCTCTGCCGACACGGGCTCGCGCTTCATGCCGAGCACGCCGAGCAGCAGGCCGGTGGCCGCTGGTGTGGCGGCAGCGCTTGCCCGGCTCGTGTCGGCTGCCGAATCGAGCACGCTGAAAAAGCCCTTGCCGCGCCACTGCGCCGGGGTTTGCGCGTCGGTGAAGAGCCGGGTCGGCGCGGCGTCGCGCAGCCGCGAACTCATGTAGACCATCTGCTTGCTCGCGCCGCGCATCAGTCCTTCATGCGACGCGAGGTTGAGCTGACAAGGCGCGTCGAAGCAGGCGTGGCAGCTGACGCAGCGTGCATCGAGCACGGGCTTCACGTCGCGCCAGTAGTCGGGCGTGCGCAGCGCGGCCGCTTCGGCCATGGAGCGTGCGGCGCTTGCCCGGGGTGCCGGCG
>JANOLA010000548.1:0-7182 GCA_031419535.1 Burkholderiales bacterium
GGGATGATGTACTACTACATCCCCAAGCAGGCGCAGCGCCCGGTGTATTCATACCGCTTGTCGATCGTGCACTTCTGGGCGCTGATCTTCACCTACATGTGGGCCGGCCCGCACCACCTGCACTACACCGCCCTGCCCGACTGGGCGCAGTCGATCGGCATGTTGTTCTCGCTGGTGCTGCTGGCACCCAGCTGGGGCGGAATGATCAACGGCATGATGACGTTGAGCGGCGCGTGGCACAAACTGCGCGACGATCCGATCCTGAAGTTCCTCATCGTCTCGCTGTCGTTCTACGGCATGAGCACGTTCGAGGGGCCGATGATGTCGATCAAGACCGTGAACGCGCTGAGCCACTACACCGACTGGACGGTGGGCCATGTGCACAGCGGCGCGCTCGGCTGGGTCGGCCTGGTCTCGATGGGCTGCCTCTACCACCTGATTCCGCGCATGGTCGGGCGCACCCAGATGCACAGCGTGCGCGCCATCGAACTGCACTTCTGGGTGTCGACCATCGGCATCGTTCTCTACATCGCCGCGATGTGGATCGCCGGCGTGATGCAGGGCCTGATGTGGCGCGCTGTGAATGCCGACGGCACGCTCGTCTACAGCTTCGTCGAGAGCGTCAAGGCGACCTGGCCGTTCTACTTCATCCGTTTTCTCGGTGGTCTGCTCTATCTCGGCGGCATGGTCATCATGGCGTGGAATGTCGTGATGACGGCTCGCAGCGGCAAGGTCGCACCCATTGCGGTCCCGGCAATCCTTGGCGCGGCTCGCGCTTGACGCGGAAGGACGATTGATGAGCGACACCACCAAACCCACCGGCCACGAGCGCATCGAGACCAGCAACCTGCTGATGATCGTGCTGATCCTGGCGGTGGTCGCCATCGGCGGCCTGGTCGAGATCGTGCCGCTGTATTTCCAGCGCTCGACCACGCAACCGGCACCCGGCGTCTTGCCCTACACCGCGCTGCAACTTGCCGGGCGCGACGTCTACATCCGCGAAGGTTGCTACAACTGCCATTCGCAGATGGTGCGCCCGTTGCTCGCCGAGACGCTGCGCTACGGCGCGTACTCCAAGGCGGGAGAGTTCGTCTACGACCATCCGTTCCAGTGGGGCAGCAAACGCACCGGGCCGGACCTGCACCGCGTGGGCGGCAAGTACAGCGACGAATGGCAGCGCCTGCACCTGATTGCCCCGCGCGACCTCGTGCCCGAGTCGAACATGCCGGCGTATCCGTGGCTCGAGCGCGCGCCGGTGGCGGCTGCGGAAATGGCGCAGCGCATGACAGCGCTGCGCCGCGTCGGCGTGCCGTACAGCGATGAAGAGATCGCGAAGGCCGCCGCGGACACGATCGGCAAGACGGAACTCGACGCGCTGGTGGCCTATCTGCAGGTGCTGGGCACGGCGGTGAAGTGATGGAGCACAACATGGACCTGAACCAAATCCGCAGCCTCGTCACCGTGCTTGCATTCGTCGTGTTCGTCGCCATCGTCGTGCGTGCGTGGCGCGGCAGTAACCGCGAGGGTTTCGCCGAGGCTGCGGCGCTGCCGTTCCACGACGAACAAACCACCCTGTTCGACGTCATCCCGACGAAAGTCGGGATCCACGATCGCGCCACCGCACTGGATCCCGGCGTTCGCCGGGATGACGGTCCCGCAGCCACGGTGCTTGCCCGAAGGAACGCGCAATGAGCGACTTCATTTCCTCCGGCTGGTCGCTCTACATCGCCGCAGCCACGCTGCTCAGCCTCATCGCCTGTCTGGCACTGCTGATTTTCGCGGCGCGGCGCAAAGTCGTCATGCGCCCCGACGGTACGCCCGATGAAACCACCGGCCACACTTGGGACGTCGACCTGACCGAATTGAACAACCCGCTGCCGCGCTGGTGGATGTGGCTGTTCGTCATCACGGTGTTGTTTTCGTTCGGCTATCTGTGGCTGTACCCGGGTCTTGGCAGCGCCAGCGGATCCTTGGGTTGGACCAGCGTGAGCCAGCACAGCGACGAGCGCGCTCAGGCGACACAAGCCGCCGCGCCGCTGTATGCGCGGCTCGCGGCGCTGACACCCGAGCAACTCGCCTCGGATGCGCAGGCGATGGGCGTGGGCGAGCGCCTGTTCGTCAACAACTGCGCCACCTGCCATGGCTCCGACGCGCGCGGCAGCAAGGGTTTCCCGAACCTGAGCGACGGCGATTGGCTTTGGGGCGGCACGCCCGAAGCGATTGCGCAGACGATTTCCGCCGGAAGGCAAGGCATGATGCCGCCGATGGCCGCCGCAGTGGGCAACGCGGCCGACGTGAGCAACCTGGCGAACTATGTGCTCAGCCTGTCGGGCAGCGCGCACAACACAATAGCCGCGCAGCTCGGGCGCGAAAAGTTTGCCGCCTGCGCGGCCTGCCATGGCGCGAAGGGCGAAGGCAATCCGGCCCTGGGCGCGCCGAACCTCGCCGACAAGGTGTGGCTGCACGGCTGGGGCGAACAAGCCGTGGTCGCGATGATCACGCAAGGCAAGACCAACGTCATGCCAGCGCACGCCGAGCGCCTGAGCGCGACGCAGATCCAGGTGCTTGCCGCCTACGTGTGGCAACTGTCGAGACCGGCGACGAAGGCGAGTCAGTGAGCCCAACGCCGGGCCTCCCCAAGTTGAGCAGCGTCCCTCTCGGAGAGACCGCGCGCAGCGCGAGGGAGCCCCAGTGAGCCTGGTCATTCCGATAGTTCCCGTCGCTGCAACGGGCGCGGAAACGACCGTCTGGCTCTACGAAAAAAGCGCCAAGCTCTACCCTCGCGCCGTCAGCGGGCGCTTCGCGTTCTGGCGCTGGACCCTGGTGGTTGCCACGCAATTGATCTTCTATGGCCTGCCCTGGCTGCCATGGAACGGTCGTCAGGCGCTGCTGTTCGACCTGGCGGCGCGGCGTTTCTACATCGGCCCGCTGGTGCTCTACCCGCAGGACTTCATCTACCTCACCGGGCTGCTGCTGCTTGCCGCGATTGGCCTGTTTCTGTTCACCGCGGTGGCGGGTCGGTTGTGGTGCGGCTATGCGTGTCCGCAGACGGTGTACAGCGAAATCTTCATGGCGATCGAGCGCTGGTTCGAGGGCGACCGCGTGCGCCGCCAGAAGCTCGACGGCGCGCCGTGGTCTGTCGAGAAACTCTGGCGCAAGGGCGGCAAACACGTGGTGTGGATCGCCCTGGGCCTGTGGACCGGCTTCAGCTTCGTCGGCTACTTCACACCGATTCAGCAGTTATGGGCCGAATCCTTCACCCTGGACTTCGGTCCGTGGGAATGGTTCTGGGTGCTGTTCTATGCGTTTGCCACCTGGGGCAATGCCGGCTTCATGCGCGAGCAGGTCTGCAAACACATGTGCCCTTACGCGCGCTTCCAGAGCGCGATGTTCGACCGCGACACGCTCGTCATCGGCTACGACGTGGCACGCGGCGAGCCGCGCGGCTCGCGCGCGCGCAATGTCGAGCCCAAGTCGGTCGGCAAAGGCG
Organism: Burkholderiales bacterium; assembly: GCA_031419535.1. Lineage (GTDB taxonomy): Bacteria > Pseudomonadota > Gammaproteobacteria > Burkholderiales > Burkholderiaceae_C > JAEMQF01. Next base: position 3,491 of record JANOLA010000548.1, read on the forward strand.
ACTGCATCGATTGCACGCTTTGCGTGCAGGTCTGCCCGACCGGCATCGACATCCGCAACGGGCTGCAATACGAATGCATCGGCTGCACCGCTTGCATCGACGCCTGCGACGGCGTGATGGACAAGATGGGTTCGCCGCGTGGCCTCATCCGCTACGCCACGCAAAACGGCATCGACGGCGGCTGGAGCCGGGCACAGATGTGGCGCCATGCCGCTCGGCCGCGCGTGCTGATCTACTGCACGATCCTGCTGCTGATCGCCTTTGCCTTCGGGCTCGGCCTGGCGTTGCGCACGCCGTTCAAGGTCGACGTCGTGCGCGACCGCGGCGCGCTCGCTCGCCTGGTCGGCGAAGGCTTTGTCGAGAACAGCTACCGCCTGCAAGTCATGAATGCAACCGAGGCCGTGCAGCGTTACCGCGTCAGCGTCGAGGGTCTGGCCGGCGCGGCGCTCTCCTCTGGCGATGAGGTCGAGGTCGGCGCGGCGCAGGCGCGCTGGATGCCGGTGGCGCTGCGCCTCACGCCCGAGGCGGCCGCGGCGGCCGGCGCCGGCGTGCACAAGGTGCGCTTCACGATCACGGCTGTCGCCAGCGGCGCGGCGCTGGTAGAAAAGTCAACCTTCGTCGTGCCGCGCTGAGCGTCATCTTTTGCACCCCACGCCACCGCTCCAGGAGAACCCCATGAGCACACCCGCCACCCCACTATCGCGCGACCACGGTCCGACCCTGCCCTGGTGGCGCGTCGGCATGGTTTGGTTTGCGCTGGCCGGCCCGGCGCTCGTGGTGATTGCCGGCCTCGTCACTGCGGGCATCGCCGTGCATGGCGCCGACACGGTGCTGCGCGTCGCACCCGACATCGCGGCCACCCAGGCCCCGGCGATCCAGGCGCGCAACCACGCCGCCACCGGCGGGCAGCGGTAGCGCATCATGGGCTCGACTCAACCAGCCGTACGCGCACTGACGGTGCTGTGGCCGGCGTTCGTGATGGCCGGCGTAGCCGAGATGCTGGTCTTCGCGCTGCTCGATCCGCAGACCCTGCACGGGTTCGACGGCGAAGCGATTCCCCTGAGCCGCCAGGCGATCTACACGCTCACCTTCCTGGTGTTCTGGGCCCTGATCAGCGTGGCTGCGGCGCTGACGCTGTGGCTGGGGACAGCGAGGCGCCCCGCGCAGGGTGAATGAACCCATCCAACGAAACCGCCAAGACCTACCTGGAAGAACGGGCGCCGCTGCTGCTGCTGTTGGCTGTCTCGCTGGCGCTCGGGTGGATCCTGCTGCCGTTTTACGGCGCGATCCTGTGGGGTTCGATCAGCGCGATGCTGTTCGAGCCCTTATACCGCTGGCTGCTGCGGCGGCTGCGACAGCGTCGCGTCCCCACGGCGTTGCTGACACTGCTGATCGTGCTGGTCATCGTCATCCTGCCCCTGGCGCTGGTCGCCGCCACGATGGCGCGCGAAGCAGCGCTCGCAGTGCAGCGGCTTCAGTCCGGTGAGCTCAACCCAGCCCTGTACTTCCGCAGCGTGTTCGACGCGCTGCCCGCGTGGATGATCAGCCTGCTTGAGCGCCTGGGGGTAGGCAACTTCGACGCGCTGCAACGCTGGCTCTCGACCGCGCTGGCTCAGGCCAGCCAGGTCGTCGCCACCCAGGCGCTGCGCATCGGTCACGACACATTCGACTTCATCGTCGGCCTGTTCCTGGCGCTCTACCTGGCGTTCTTCCTGATCCGCGACGGACAGGCGATCACGCTCAGCGTGCACCGCGCGCTTCCGCTCGCGCCGCAGCATCAGCAGGAATTGCTCGACAAGTTCACCACCGTGATCCGAGCCACCGTCAAGGGCAATCTTCTGGTTGCGGCGATCCAGGGTGCGCTGGGCGGCCTGGCGTTCTGGCTGCTCGACATCGAAGCCGCCGTGCTCTGGGCCGTCGTGATGGCCTTCCTGTCGCTGTTGCCGGCCGTGGGTGCGGCAATCGTCTGGCTGCCGGTCGCCCTGTACTTCCTGCTGACCGGCGCCACCATGGAAGGCGTGGCGTTGATCGCCTACGGCGTGCTCGTCATCGGCCTGATCGACAACCTGCTGCGCCCGGCGCTGGTGGGCAAGGACACGCGCATGCCCGACTATGTGGTCCTGCTCACCACGCTCGGCGGCATGTCGGTGTTCGGCATCAACGGTTTCGTGCTCGGCCCGACCATCGCCGCGATGTTCGTCGCGGTGTGGCACATCAACTCGCAGCCCGACGCGCGCGCGCCTTGAGATCGTCCCCAGAGCCGGGGCCAGCCCGGCCAGCCCCCCAGGCGGTTCAAGCAAAGTGGCAAAACCACATTTGCTTGAGCGAGATCAAGGGTCCCGGCGCCGCCCCTTGGCACAGTCAGCGTCACCATGAACATCGCCAGCCCCGCCCCGATACTCTCCGAGACCCTGCTGCGCCGGCTCGACGTGCCCGGCCCGCGCTATACGTCGTATCCCACAGCCGACCGCTTCGTCGAGACCTTCGGCGCGCCGCACTACCAGCAGGCGCTCGCGCAGCGCGCGCGCCGCAACTCGCGCGATCCGCTGTCGGTGTATGTGCACATTCCGTTTTGCGATCAGGTCTGCTACTACTGTGCCTGCAACAAAGTCGTCACCCGACACCATGAGCGTGCCGGTGAGTATCTGCAAGCACTGCAAGCCGAGCTCGAAATGCAGCTCGCCTTGCTCGGACCCGGCCAGCCGCTGACGCAGCTGCATTTCGGTGGCGGCACGCCGACCTTCCTGGCCGACGCGGAATTGACGGCGCTGATGGCGCTGCTGCGCCGCTCGTTCAGCTTCCGCAGTGACGCCGAGTTGTCGATCGAAGTCGATCCGCGCACCGTCGATGCAGGGCGGCTCGCGCACCTGAAGGCGCTCGGCTTGAACCGGCTGAGTTTCGGCGTGCAGGATTTCGACCCCGACGTGCAACAGGCGGTGCACCGTGTCCAGCCTTATGAGTCGGTGCGCACCCTGATGTTCGAGGCGCGCCGGCTCGGTTTTGCGTCGATCAACGTCGACCTGATCTACGGCCTGCCGCGCCAAACGCCGCAGTCGTTCGAGCGCACGATCGCGCAGGTCGCGGGTTTGCGGCCGGACCGCATCGCGCTCTACGCCTACGCGCATCTGCCGCAGCGTTTCAAGCCGCAGCGGCGCATTGAATCCCGCGATCTGCCCACGGCCGGCGAGCGCGTGCACATGCTCGGCGCGGCAATCGCGGGTTTCATCGGCCTGGGTTACGCGCACATCGGCATGGACCATTTCGCGCTGCACGACGACGCGCTCGCGCTGGCCAAGCGCGAGGGCCGGCTGCACCGCAACTTCCAGGGTTACAGCACCCAACCCGATTGCGATCTTGTTGCGCTCGGCGTCTCGGCGATCGGCAAGGTGGGCAACAGCTACAGCCAGAACCTGAAAACGCTGGGCCCGTATTACGAGGCCTTGCGAGAGGGCCGCCTGCCCATTGAGCGCGGCCTGCTGCTCAGCGCCGACGACCTGCTGCGCCGCGACGTCATCATGGCGCTGATGTGTCAGGGCCGGATTGACTTCGAGGCCATCGAGCGCGCCCACGGCATCACGATGCGCGACAGCTTCGCAGCGGAATTCGAACGCCTGGCGGCGCTGGCCGAGCAGGGGCTGGTCGACATCGGCGAGCGCGACGTTCAAGTCACGCCGACCGGCTGGTACTTCGTG
>JANOLA010000549.1:0-1614 GCA_031419535.1 Burkholderiales bacterium
TTGAACAGCACCTCGCCGCTCGTCGGGTTGTCGTTCAGCTCGTCGATGCGGTGCGACCAGGCACCGATGGTCAGATGTTCGTCGCGAATGTCCACGTGTTTCATTGGGGTTTCAGCCTTTCAGTACCGCGATCACGGTCCCCACCGGGACAGTGGTCCCGGCGGGGCAGCAAATTTCCTGCAACTGCCCCGCCCAGGCAGACTCCACGTCCATGGCGGTCTTGTCGGTCTCCACACAAAAGAGCGGGTCGCCCTTGTTGACCGAGTCGCCCACCTGCTTGTGCCAGGTGGCGAGCGTTCCCTCGAGCATGGTTTCGCCCAGTTGCGGCAGTTTGATGCGGTAGATCATTCGCGGATCGATTGTCCTTGGCTCAGAGCGTCTTGCGCACTGCGCGCGTAGCTTCACCCATCGCGCGCAGCTTTGCGTACGCGACGGTGCGGCTGAAGTAGCCCAGGCCGCAGTCGGGTGAGATCAGCAGCCGATCGGCCGGAACGACTTTCAGCGCGCTGCGAATGCGCGCCTGGATCACTTCGCTGGTCTCGACCATCGTGTTCTTCGCGTCGATCACGCCGATGCCCAGCACCTTGTTCTTCGGGAAGTTGCGAAACGCCTCGATCTCGCTGAAGCCCAGGTTCGCGGTTTCGATGTGGATCACGTCGGCCGACGACTCCTTGAACAGCGGCATCATCTGCGCCGCCTTGCCCTCGAACACGTCGCGCTGGCCGTCGACGCTGCCGTAGCAGATGTGCCAGAACTTGATCGCCTTCACGCCCTCGAACATGATGTCTTGCACTTCCATCTGCCAGCGATCTTGCGTGTACGGGGCGAGCACGTCGATCAACTGCACCGACTCCAGCCCCATGCTCACCAGGTGCTTGAGCTCCTTGTTCATCGCGAGCGCCAGGTCCACCGCGAGCTTCTTGCCGTCGCCGTAGAACTGGTCGTGCACGATGATGCTTTGCTGCGCCGGGCCGAGGAACGCCACCTTGAACGGCTTCTTCGTCGCGCCCTGCATCGCGTTGACGACGCTTTCGAAAATCGGCCGCTCCCAGGTGATCTTGCTCTTCACGATGGCCTTGTAGAAAGGCTTGTACTTCGCGCCTTCGCCGGGCGGGCCGTAAGGCGCGAAGCCGCCCAGGTTTTCCGGGATGAAGTGGAAGATGGGTTCGAGCTGGAAGCCCGGTGCCTCCCACTCGTAGTACTGGGCGCCGTCGGTCAGGATGTCCAGACCGGCTTCTTCCTGCTCGCGCGCGCACAGCTTGCACGCGTCTTCGTACGTCACGCGCAGGTTGTGGCTGCGATACACAGGCTCGTTCAATGAGCCCAACACACGCCCCTGCAGCCAGTGCGGTCGCGGAAATGCGGACACCGCGGACAGGGGAAGCAGAACCTCTTGACCTCGTATTTGCATGGCATTTACCTTCTTCGCTGGGTTGATGAATTGCGGCCTTTGCACAGTGCGGTCACGGCCGCGACGACGCGCGCAGGCGAAACGGAGACCTCCGCTTCGAGCTGCGACGCCACAGGCAATGGCACGCTCCCACCGCTCACCCGCAGCGGCGGGCCCGTGAGGTCGTCCCATGCTTCTTCGGCGAGGATGGCCGCGATCGATGC
>JANOLA010000550.1:0-4869 GCA_031419535.1 Burkholderiales bacterium
ACGTCGGTCGGCGATTCGCTGATCACGCGCAGCACGCCACTGATCGCGGTCTGGTATTCGAGCGATTCGCTCAACTCCGCGGTGCGCTGCTCGACCTTGCGCTCCAACCCCGCATAAGACTCGGCCAATTGCTGCGTCATGCGGTTGAACTGATCCGCCAGGCCTTCGAGTTCGTCGCCGGTTTTCACAACGATGGTCTGGCCGAGCTCGCCCGCGCCGATGCGCCGCGCGCCTTCGTCGAGCGTGCGGATCGGCCTCACCATGCTGCGCGCGAGCGCCGACGCGGCGAGCGCTGAAATCGCCAGGCCGGCGAGCAGCAACAAACCGGTGCGCACGATCGATGCGTTGAGCTTGGCGTAGACCTCGGAAATCGGTTGTTCGACGAAGACCTTCCACTCCAGCGGGTCGATCGCCGCGAAGGTGGCGAGCACCGGCGTGCCGCGCAGGTCATGCGAAACCAGCGCCGGCTCGTCGAGGTTGTGCACGCCTGAGGCAGCAGCCATCACGTGCGGCAACGCCTTGAGGTGGGTCTTGCGCAGCACCAGGCCGATGTCGGGGTCGGCGATCAGCAGGCCGTTGCCGTCGAGCACATAGGCCTTGCCCTTGTCGCCGATGCGAATGCGCGACACCACGTCCCAGATGAACTTCAGGTTCACTTCGGCCACCGTGACCGGGCCCTTGTCGCCGCCGGTGCGGATCGCCACCGTCATGTAAGGCTCGGTCTCCTTGCGGAAGTACACCGGCCCGTACCACGGCTGGCCGCGCCGCGCTTCGCGAAACACGACGTCGGCCGACCGGTCCCGGGCCGAGGCCGCGATGTCCATGCCCAGGCGCGACACGGCGATCACTTCGCGGCCCGTGGCGTCGAGCTGCGCGATGTCGGTCACCTCGGGCGCCTGGCGAAGCAGTTTGAGGAACTCGACGCGGCGCGCCTCGATGTCTGACGCGTCGAGCTGCGGCAGCGCGGCGTAGTTCAGTTGCTGCGAAATCTGACGCACGTACTGCTCGATTCGCGTGGCGGCAGCGAGCGCTTTTTCGTGTTGCAGGCTGCCCAGGGCCGTGCGTGTTTCCTGGTAGGAGAAGTACAAGCCGATCCCGCCCGAGGCGAGCAGCGCCACGCTGACGAGCGAGATGATGAGGACCAGGTACTTGCGGAACAACCGGCCGCGGTGCGCACTGCGTGGCGCGGCAAGTGCCGTTGCGGACGGCGCGGCAGAACGCGAAGCTTCGGTCATCGGTGCTCAAGCGACCCGGTGGCGACCGGGGGTCAGGTGGCACATGCGGGCCGGCGCATTGTCATCGAATCACGTCGTCGGCGCGCAGCCGTACCGCCTGCGGGATCGTCAGTCCGAGCGCGGTGGCCGTTTTCAAATTGAGCACCATCTCCACGACGTTGGGTTGCTCGAGCGGCAGCTCGCCCGGGTTCGCCCCCAACAGGGATCTGCGCGACTTGTTCCGCCGTGCGGCGGTACGAGGCGGAAAAATTCGGTCCGTAGGGTCCCCAACCATCCCAGTCGGTAGGTCCGGCCGGGCTGTTGCGCGAACGCGGCTGGCATCACGAGCAGGCTGCCGGCATACACCGTGAAGTGTCTTCGCGAGCTCATGCGTCGGATCCTGTGTAGTGAGGCCGGGGCATTGTCTTCGAATCGCGCGCCGCGCCGCGCGCGGCCCAGTTGACGCATTGATGCGTATCCGCGATGTTTCGACGCATGCGCACCACTGTACGAATGGAGCCACACCTTCTCGCCGAGGCGAAGAAGCACGCCGCCGAGTCGGGAAGGACGCTGACATCTCTGATGGAACCAGCGTTGCGCGAGGCACTCGCCCGCCGCAGCGCGCCCGCCAATATGAGGAAAGTGCGATTGAAGACAGTCAAGGGCAGCGGCGTTCGGCGCGGCGTGGACCTGGACGACAGCGCGTCCTTGCTCGACGTGATGGGCAGCTGAGGCGCGGCGGACGGGCTCTCGCGTGGTCCCGCCCGACGTCAACGTGTTCGTGTATGCGCACCGCGAAGCCTCGGCGCACCACGCCGCGTGCCGCGCCTGGCTCGAAGACGTGATCAACGGCTCCGAGTCGTTCGGCGTGTCGAAGCGCGTGCTGAGCGGGTTCGTGCGCGTCGTGACGCACCCGAAAGTCTTTACCAAGCCGAGCGAGTTGGCCGAAGCGTTCGAGTTCGCCGAGCAACTGCGCCGGCGGCACCCGTGCGACTAACGTTCACGGGGCCTATTCGATCATCCGATCCGCGCGCAGCCGCAGCGACCGCTGGGCACCCGAGCCTACCCGGTGCCGGGGCTCGTATGAGAGCGCTCGGTCAGGGAAGTTTGACGCCCAACTCGGCGTGTCCGGTCGCGGTTTCCAGCACGTACACGCCGGTACCGGCGAGAAAGCCCACACCTCCGGCAGCCGTGGTGGCGAGTCCAGTCCACGGCGCGTTGGCAGTGAAAGTGCTCGCCACATTGACCGGAATACCATCGAGCAGGTTCAGCGTGATCGTCGCTGCGCTGGAGGTGAAGACGCCCCAATGCCCGTTGCTGGTTCCCACGACCCAGGTGCCATCGGTCTGCGCCGGTGTCATCGTGACCTGTTGGCCGCCCACCAACATTCCCACGCCGAACCCGGCAGGGCGAGTGTCTTTCAGGTCGAGCACGATCACATTCTGGCCGCCCGATGCGAAGCCGATCGCGGTGCCGATGTTGGTGCTGCCATCCAGCGCACGCCAGCGGCCGTTGCCCAATGACTCGAGCGTGCCGCTGGCCGACGTGCCGGTGCACGCGCCCGCGGCCAGATTGCCGTTGCGGCACGACGTCCAGGTGCCGCCGGCGTTGATCCGGAAGGTGCCGTGCGACGCGCCGCACACCGCCGCCAGGCAATTGCGGTGGATGTAGTTGTAGTCGCCGGCGATCGCCGGCAACGTCGTCACCGGGTTGCTCAACCCGATGATGGGCACGGTGATGACCGCTGCGCCGAAGCGCTCGCGCACCGCACCGAGCAGCAGGCCGTTGGGCAACACGACGATGCGAGCGTTGGGCACGCCGGAAGGCGAATAGCTGCCATCGAGATTTCGCACCAGGGTGCCAGAGCCCGTCGTGCCGTTCAAGTTGAACTGGCTCTCCGTGATCGTGTAGGTGTAGGTGAGTTTGCTCGTATCGATCGTGTAGTCGAGCAACTCGCCGGCCATCGCCACCGATGTGAACGTGGTGCCCGAGCTGCTGCTGCCGCTGCCGCCGCCACCACATGCGGCAAGCAATGCGGCGAATCCGGCCGCGCACAGCCAGCCTGACGCGCGTTGAATCAAAGGAGTTGCGATCATTTTGCGTGCCTCTGTGGAATCGGAAGTGGAGTCGCCGGCAGCGTAGCAGTCACCCGCGGCCGAAGCGCCGCCCAACAAACCGCGCTGAACCGAAACGCGTGGCGTATCGCACGTGCGAGATGCGCGGCACAGGTGTAACGCGAACTGGCGTGGCGGCCGCTTCCACCGTTGACTCAATGTCATCGAACCGTCACGGCTTGCCCCGGTTGAGCGCCGTGCGGGAGCCGTCAGCAGCGTGTCACTCGATCACCTTGTCCGCGCGCAAGCGGATCGCGTACGGAACCGAGATGCCCAAGGCCCGCGCCGTCTTCATGTTCAGCACGAGTTGGAATTCGCGCGGCTGCTCGATCGCCATTTCGGCTGGCCGGCCGCCTTTCAGGATGCGGCCGGTGTATTGGCCGGCGCGGCGGAAGATCGCCGGGAAGTCGGGGCCGTAGCTCATCAACCCGCCCTCGTGCACGGCTTGCTCGAGCTCGAACATCGACGGCAGCCGGTACTTCAGGGCAGCGGCGCCGTACTCCTCGTTCAGGTTGTTGCGAGTGGACATCAGCGTACTTGTCACCGCCTGGACCTTCGCTGCGGTCAGCTTGGCGAAGGCCGCGTCGAGGTCCGCGGGCCGCTCGACGTGGACCATGACCAGCGTCAACCCGAGCGCTTTTGCCGCTTTCTCGGTGTGCTCGATCTCCTGCTTGCACGCCTTGACCATTGCGGAGTCGACGACGACGCCCACGCGCTTCAGGCCCGGCACCATTTCCGTCAGCAACTGCATGCGTTTGGCGGTGAGCTCTTCATTCATCGTCGTCACGCCGGTGACGCGCGTTCCGGGCCTGCCCAGCGACTCGACGAACTTGAGTTCGATGGGGTCGAGGATGGTGGCGATGACGATCGGCGTGTCTTTCGCCGCGTACCAGGCGGCGCTCGCCATCGGCGTTGCCGGGGCGAAAAACACGTCGACTTTCGATGCCGCGAGTTCACGCGCGTGCGGCTTGAACTTGTCGGGGTCGTTCGACGCCGAGCGCAGCAGCAGCTGCAGGTTCCGGCCCTCGACAAAACCTTCCGAGCGCAGCCCGTCGACGAAACCGTTCAGGGTCGACTCGTGGTGCGCGCCCGAGTCCTGCCAGGTCAGGTAGCCCACGCGTGCGATGCGGTCCTGCGCGGCGGCGCCGCTCAACAACGACAGCGACAGCGACAGGGCGAGGCTCAACAACGTCTTCATGATTCCTCCTCTTGAGCAAACGCCGGGCCGTCCCAAGTTTGCTCAACCCCCTCGGGGGGCGGACGACGTATGTCGTCGGCCTGGGGGTGCTCACAAGGAGCGGTTCGCGCGATCGTAGTCCGCATCGCCTTGTTTGTCAGCCGATCGGCTGCCCCGTCATGCCCTGTGCGGGCGGATGGCGACGACCGAGGTGCCGGCGTGCCACCCGCCACGCCCGCGCCGCCGTTACCGCAGCACGTCGTCGGCGCGCAGCAGCAATTCCTTCGGGATCGCCACGCCCAGCGCCTGCGCGGCCTTCAGGTTGATCACGAATTCGAAGCGCATCGGCTGGTCGATCGGCAGG
>JANOLA010000551.1:0-2409 GCA_031419535.1 Burkholderiales bacterium
ACCGACGCGCAGAAGGCGCAGTGGCTGGAGCCGCTGCTTGCCGGCGAAATCCGCTCTGCGTTCCTGATGACGGAGCCTGCCGTCGCGTCAAGCGATGCGACCAACATCCAGTGCAGCATCAAGCGCGACGGCGACCACTACATCGTGAACGGCACTAAATGGTTCAGCTCGGGCGCCGGAAGCCCGCGCTGCAAGATTTTCATCGTGATGGGCAAGACGGACCCCGGCGCGCCGCGCCACAGCCAGCAAAGCATGGTGTTGATCGCGCGCGACACCCCCGGCGTCACGGTGCTGCGCCCCTTGAGCGTGTTCGGTTACGACGACGCGCCGCACGGCCACATGGAAGTGGTGCTCGACAACGTGCGCGTGCCGGCGGCGAACATTCTGCTCGGCGAGGGCCGCGGCTTCGAGATCGCGCAAGGGCGCCTCGGGCCCGGGCGCATCCACCACTGCATGCGCTCCATCGGCGCGGCCGAGCGCGCGTTGGAGATGATGATCGACCGCTTGATGGCGCGCACCGCGTTCGGCAAGGCGCTGTCGGAACAATCGATCTGGCACGAACGCATCGCAGAGAGCCGCTGCATGATCGACCAGGCGCGCCTGCTCACGCTCAACGCCGCGCGCATGATGGACGTGGCCGGCAACAAGGCGGCGCGCGCCGAGATCGCGATGATCAAGGTCGTCGCGCCGAACGTGAGCTGCAAGGTCGTCGACTGGGCGATCCAGGCGCATGGCGCGGCCGGCGTCAGCGGCGATTTCTCGCTCGCCGAGGCGTACGCGCACCAGCGCACGGTGCGCATCGTCGACGGGCCCGATGAAGTGCACCGCAATGCGATCGCGAAGATCGAGATTGGGAAGAGGGCGGCGTTGCAGCGTTGACGCGTTTGGAACAAAGGAGACGATGATGCACCGGCGTACTTTCGCGAGCTTCGCGCCCGCGGGCTTGATCGGCATGGCGCTCGGCGCCACCGCGCAGCAAGCAGCCAAGGTCTGGCGCGTCGGTTTTATCGGCGGCGGGCCTCGGCCGAACGACGGAGCCGTTCCCGCGCCGCTGCGCAATGCGCTTCAGGCACTGGGTTACGTCGAGGGCAAGGACATCGTGTACGAGGGTCGCTGGGGCGAGGCTCGCAATGAGCGCTTGCCCGGTCTCGCGGCCGAACTGGTATCGCAAAAGGTCGATGTGATCGTCACGGCCGGGGGGCCTTCGGCGGCGGCGGCCAAGCAGGCGACGCCGACCATTCCGATCGTCGTCATCTATGCAGGCGATACGGTGGAGACCGGGCTTGTCGCAAGCCTTGCCCGGCCGGGCGGCAACGTCACCGGCATCAACGACCCGGCGGCGGTTCTGAGCGCGAAGCGCCTCGAGTTCGTCAAAGAGCTGGTCCCTGCGGCGAAACGGGTCGCGGTGCTGTGGAACACCGGCGACAACGCGATGACACTGCGCTACCGGGAAATCGAGAAGGCGGCGCAGGTGCTGCGCGTGAACATCGACCCGCTTCCGGTGCGCGAACCCGATGACTTCGACGTTGCCTTGGCAGCGATGAATCGCACGCGGCCCGATGCATTAATGATGGTGTCGGACGCGTTGACCACCTTGAACCGCAAACGCGTGATCGACTACGCCGCGTTGCACCGAATTCCTGCCATTTACGAGTTCGACATTGTGACCCGATCAGGCGGCTTGATGTCGTACGGCAGCGATCAGGGCGAAAGCTTCAAGCTCGCGGCCAGTTACGTCGGCCGGATCCTGAAGGGGGCGAAGCCCGCAGACCTGCCTGTGGAACAACCGAACCGCTACTACCTCGTGATCAACCGCAAGACCGCCCAAGCGCTGGCGATTACGTTTCCGCAAACCTTGCTGTTGCGCGCGGATGAGATCGTCGAATGACCGCAGCGCGCCAGTGCAGCAGCGACGACGTGCCCGCTATTTGCTCTTCGCCACCGCCGTCAACTCCTTCAACGTGAAGGTGTAGCTCACCTTGTCCAGCGGCTTGTGGCAAGCCAGGCAGTCCGCCTGGTTCGCCGCGCGGTGCGTCTTGTCGAGGCTGAAGACGGCGTAGTTCCAGTCGTCGTTGCGCAGCAGGTCGGGGAAGTCCTTGCCCCAGCCGGCGTCGCGCGCCATCGCGGTGTAGAACTGCAACTGATCGGCCACATAGAAGCCGTCGCTGCCCATCACCGGGTTGCCGGCTGCATCCAGCTTGGCCGAGTGCACTTCGGCAAACAGGTAGGAGCCGTTGGGCAGGTCCCTGCCTTCCTTCGCCGCGCTCAGCGCCGCCGGGTTGGCGAAGTAGTAGCGCACCGTCTTCGCCGCCGGGAAGTTGATGCTGTGGTACTTGACGAAGCTGCTCTTGTAGTTCTCGGGGAAGGTGACGCCGGTCTTCGCCAGATTGGGCAGGAACGCCGACCTGG
>JANOLA010000552.1:0-2540 GCA_031419535.1 Burkholderiales bacterium
CCGGCCACGCCGAGCCGTGGAAGCGCCACGGCAGCGGCCTCGATGACATCACCACGCTGCCGCAAGTGAGCCTGGTGCCGCTCGATATGACGAACGGCCGCTCGGTGGCGGGGCTCGCCGGCGAGATCGGCGGCAAGGTCGACATCGTGATCAACAACGCCGAGGTGCACCGCACGTTCGGAATCGGCGCGCGGCGTGGCACCGATGTCGCGAAAGCCGAGATGGAAGTCAACTATTTCGGCGCGCTGCGCCTCGCGCAAGAGTTCGGCCCGGCCTTGCAGGGCCGCTCGGCCGACGGCGCCACGCACGCCACGGCGTGGGTGAACCTGCTGTCAATCTACGCGCTCGCGAACTTCCCGCCGCACGGCACGTTCTCGGCCAGCAAGGCGGCCGCGCATTCGCTCGCGCAGTGCCAGCGCGCCGAGCTGCGGCCGGGAGGAATCCGCGTCGTGAATGTGTTCCCGGGGCCGATCGACGACGAGTGGAACCAGAACATGCCGCCGCCCAAGCTCTCGCCCGACGCACTGGCCGGCGCCATCGTCAAGGCCTTGCGCGACGGTGTGGAGGACGTCTACCCCGGCGACGTGGCGCAGGAGTGGCTGGAACGCTGGCGCGACAACCCGAAAGTGCTGGAGCGCGAACTGGCCGCGGGAGGATGAAGCAGTGAACATTTCCGTCACCCCGGCGCACGCCGGGGCCCACCGTCAAGCGGTGCAACCATGACCCCGAGCCAGCTCCTAGCGGGCCTCGCCACCGCACTCAATAGCGGCGGCATCCGCGTCATCGACCTGACGCAGACGCTGACGCCCGAGTTTCCGCAGATCGCGCTGCCGCCCGAGATGGGGCAGTGCTGGCCGTTTCGCATCGAAGAAGTGTCGCGCTACGACGAGCGTGGCCCCGGCTGGTACTGGAACAATTTTTCCTGCGGCGAACACACGGGAACGCATTTCGACGCTCCCGTCCACTGGATCTCCGGCCGGCACTTGCCGAACAATGCAGTGGACACGATTCCGGCGCAGCATTTCGTCGCGCCGGCGTGCGTGATCGACTGCCATCAGCAGGTGGCCGAAGACGCCGACTACCTGATGACGGTGGCCGACATCGAAGGGTTCGAAGCCGCGCACGGCCGCATCCCACCCGGCAGTTGGCTGCTGATGCGCACCGACTGGAGCAAGCGCCGGGACCCGGAGAAGTACCAGAACTTCGACGAGGCCGGCCAGCACACGCCCGGGCCGAGCAGCGAAGCGGTGCAGTTCCTGGTGCAGCAGCGCGACGTGCTCGGCTTCGGCTCGGAAGCGATCGGCACCGACGCCGGCCAGGGCTACCACCTGCGCCCGCCGTACCCGTGCCATTACTTCATGCACGGCGCGGGGCGCTATGGATTGCAATGTCTGACCAACCTCGATCAGTTGCCGCCCACCGGCAGCGTGTTGATCTGCCCACCGCTGAAGATTCAGCAGGGCAGCGGCAGCCCGCTGCGGGTGCTGGCGTTGATTGCGGCCTGAGCGCGAGCACCGAACCGATGACATCAAACCGTGGCGTCGCGCTCGTCACCGGCACCAGCACGGGCATCGGCAAGGTCATTTGCGAGCACCTTCTCGCCAGTGGCCATGAAGTGGTGGCGATGGCGCGGCGCAAGACCGAGATCGATCACCCGAAGCTGCGCCCCATCAGCGTCGACCTCGCGGATCGCCACGCAACGGCGCAGGCCGCTGCCGAGGCGGCACGGCGCTTTGCCATCACAACGCTGGTGCACAACGCGGGTGTCATCCGCCCGGCGCTGCTGGCGGATGTGAAGCTCGGCGATCTGGACACGTTGACCGAACTCCACTTGGGCAGCGCGATCACGCTCGTGCAAGCCGTGCTGCCCGCGATGCGCGCCCAGCGCTTCGGCCGCATCGTGCTGCTCTCATCGCGCGGCGCGCTGGGGCTGGCGACGCGCAGCGTCTATTCGGCGACGAAATCCGGAATGATCGGCATGGCGCGCACCTGGGCGTTGGAGTTGGCGCCCGAGGGCATCACCGTCAACGTCGTCGCGCCCGGGCCGATCCGCGGCACCGAGATGTTCCACCAGGTCGTTCCGGCCGACAGTGAACGCGAGCGCAAGCTGGCCGAGGCGATCCCGGTGAAGCGCTTGGGCACGCCCGAAGACGTGGCGCGCGCGGTGGACTTCTTTGTCGACCCCGGCAACAGCTTCGTCACCGGGCAGGTGCTCTATGTGTGTGGTGGGGCGAGTGTGGGCAGTGTGACGATCTGAGGGGCCGCGCGGGCTTGCCGAACTTCTTCAGGCCCTCTGCGCGATCCTTGCGCTCCGCGGCTGCCGGCAGCGTGGCCCGGATCGCCCGCGCTACGCCACGCGTTTGAGTGCGACTGCAAAGCCACGCGCCACGCCCGGTCGCACCATCAGCGTCTCGTACCAGCGCTTCACGTTCGGGAAGTCGGCCAGGTCCACCTGGTGGCGCGGGTGGCGCCAGACCCAGCCGAGAATCGCGAAATCGGCGATCGACAAATCGTTGGCGAAATACTCGCGCGTCGCCAAG
>JANOLA010000553.1:0-2501 GCA_031419535.1 Burkholderiales bacterium
GTCGTAGTACTGCTCGACAAGCACGATGGCCATCGTCTGGCGATCCGCCAGCATGCGGATCACGCGGCCGATGTCCTTGATGATGCTCGGCTGGATGCCTTCGGTCGGCTCGTCGAGCATCAGCAGCTTCGGGCCGGCGGCCAGGGCACGTGCGATCGCGAGCTGCTGTTGCTGGCCGCCCGAGAGGTCGCCGCCGCGGCGTTGCAGCATCTGCTTGAGCACCGGGAACAGCTCGAACAGCTCGCTCGGGATCGCCGTAGCGCCGGGTTGGGTGGCCAGCCCCATGCGCAGGTTGTCTTCCACGGTCAGGCGGCCGAAGATCTCGCGCCCCTGCGGCACGTAGCCCAGGCCCAGGCGCACGCGCTCGTTGACCGCAGTGTGCGTGATGTCATGGGCGTCGAGCTCGATGCGCCCGGTCTTCACCGGCACCACGCCGATCAGCGATTTCAGCAGCGTCGTCTTGCCCACGCCGTTGCGCCCCAGGATCACCGTGACTTCGCCGATGCGCGCCTCGAAGCCCACACCGCGCAGGATGTGCGAGCCGCCGTAGAACTGGTTGAGGTTGTCGACGTGCAGCATGCTCAGCGGCCCAGGTAGACCTCGACCACGCGCTCGTCGGCCTGCAGCTCGCGCAGCAGCCCTTGCGCGAGCACGCTGCCTTCGTGCAGCACGGTCACCTTGCGGCGCCCCTGGGTGAGTTGCTCGACGAACTTCATGTCGTGCTCCACCACCACCAGCGAATGGCGGCCTTCGAGCGAGAGAAAAAGCTCGGCGGTGCGTTCGGTTTCTTCGTCGGTCATGCCGGCCACGGGTTCGTCGAGCAGCAGCAGCTTCGGGTCTTGCATCAGCAGCATGCCGATCTCGAGCCACTGCTTCTGGCCGTGACTCAGCAGCCCGGCGGTGCGCTGCGCTTCGTTCTTCAACTGGATGAGGGTGAGGATCTCGCCGATGCGGTCGAGCTGCGCGCCGCTCAGGCGAGCGAAGAGCGTGGTGCGAACCCGGCGATCGGCCTTCAGCGCGAGTTCCAGGTTTTCGAACACGCTGAGCTGCTCGTAGACCGTGGGCTTCTGAAACTTGCGGCCGACGCCGGCGTGCGCGATCTGCGGCTCGGTCAGGCGCAGCAGATCGATCGTCGAGCCGAAGAACGCCTTGCCGGAATCTGGCTTGGTCTTGCCGGTGATGCAGTCCATCAATGTCGTCTTTCCTGCACCGTTAGGACCGATGATGCAGTGAAGTTCGCCCACGCCGATCGTCAGGCTGAGCGCGTTCAAGGCCTTGAAGCCGTCGAAGCTGACGGTCAGGTCGTCGATGTAGAGCGCGACGCCTTGCGTGAAGTCGGGTTCGCCGATCTTCAAGATGCGGCCGAAGCTCGCCTCGCGCCCGCCCGATGCGGCGCGGCGTGCCTCGTATTCAGCGCGCGCTTTGGCGCCCGCGGCAAGCAGTTCGGGCGTCATGTCTTGTTCGCTCGGAACCGGCCGAGCCAGGCACCCGGTTTGTGCAGCAGGCCCATCAAGCCACCCGGCCGACGCACCAGCCCGATCAAACCATTCGGCAAGAACAGCGTCACCGCGATGAACAGCGCACCGAGAAAATACAGCCAGAACTCGGGGAAGGCGACGGTGAACCAGCTCTTCGCGCCGTTCACGAAGAACGCGCCGATGATGGGGCCGATCAGCGTGGCGCGCCCGCCCACCGCGGCCCAGATCGCGATCTCGATGCCCGCCGCCGGGCTCATCTCGCTCGGGTTGATGATGCCCACCTGCGGCACATAGAGCGCGCCGGCCACGGCGCACATCACGGCCGAGAGCGTCCAGACGCTGAGCTTGTAGGCGAGCGGGTCGTAGCCGGTGAACATGACGCGGCTTTCGGCGTCGCGGATCGCCTGCAACACGCGGCCGAACTTGCTGTTGACGATGGCGCGCGCCATCACGAAGAAGCCAATCAAGGTCAGGCCGCTCAGCACGCACAGCCAGACGCGCATGTTCTGGGTGATGGGCATGCCCAGGATGCGCTTGAAATCGGTGAAGCCGTTGTTGCCGCCGAAGCCCGTTTCATTGCGAAAGAACAGCAGCATCGCGGCGTAGGTGAGCGCCTGCGTGATGATCGAAAAGTACACACCCTTGATGCGCGAGCGAAACGCGAAGTAGCCGAACACGAACGCGAGCAGCCCGGGCACCAGCAGCACGAGCAGCATCTGGCCGATGAAGCTGTCGCTCAGGCCCCAGTGCCAGGGAAACTCTTTCCAGTTGAGGAACACCATGAAGTCGGGCATGTCGGACTTGTACTGCCCGTCGCGGCCGATCTGCCGCATCAGGTACATGCCCATGCCGTAACCGCCGAGCGCGAAGAACAGGCCGTGGCCGAGCGACAGGATGCCGGTGTAGCCCCAGATCAGGTCCATCGCCAGCGCCGCGATGGCGTAGCACAGGATCTTGCCGGTCAGCGTCACGTAGTAGTCGCCCAGGTGCAGCGGGTGACCTTCGGGCAGCGCCAGGTTCAGC
>JANOLA010000554.1:0-12868 GCA_031419535.1 Burkholderiales bacterium
GCTTTGCTCCCTCTCCCAGAAGGAGAGGGAGCAAGACCGAAAGACTCTCAGCCTCTCTCAGAGTCCGCCGAGGGCACCCACCGCGGCGCCCAGCGCCACGAGCCACATCGGGCTGAGCTTGCTGGCCAGCATCACCACGAGCGTGATCGCCACCAGCGCCAGCGCGCCGATGCGCTGGGTCGGCTCGCGCACAAAGGGCTCGGCGAGCACCCAGCCGGTGGCGGCCAGCAAGCCGAGCGTCAGCGGCGCCATGCCGGTCGTGAACGCACGCAACAAGCGCGATTCGCGCCGCCGCGCGCCCCAGCGCGCGAAGTAAAGCGTGAGCACGGTGGACGGCAGCAGGCAACCGAACATCGTGGCCGCCACGCCCCACAGGCCGGAGATGTTCCAGCCGATCACGGCGACGAACAACACGTTCGGCCCCGGCGCGGCCTGGGCGATCGCGATCGACGCGCTGAACTGGCTGGGCGTGATCCAGCCGTTGTCGAGAACGACGTAGCGCTGCATGTCGGGCGCGGTGGTGATCGCGCCGCCCACGGCGAGCAGGCTGAGCAACATGAAGTGCAGCGTCAGCGCGAGCAACTCCGGCGCGCTCAGCGCACTCGTGAATGCGCTTTCGAATCCGGTCATGGTGCGCGGGGCGGGTCTGGCTCGCGGCTGTGCGCGGGGTGACGCATGCGGGTTCGCGCAGCCAAGCTCGTCAGCGCGGCAGCCGTCGCCACGCCAAAGCGACCGCGGCGCCACCCAAGCCGGCGAGCACGGCCACCAGCGGCCAGCGCAGCAGCGCGATCGTGCCGAACGTGAGCGCGGCCACGCCCACGCACAGCGGCAGGCCGAGCGGGCTGCGCCGCAGCGTGCCGGCCAACTTGGCGGCGGTGCACAGCACCAGAGCGGCGGCCACCGCGCCCATGCCGCGCAAAGCGCCGGCGAGCACGGGATCGTGCGCGAAGCTGGTGTAGAGCGCGGCCAGGCTGAGCACGATCAGCAACGGCAGCGTCAGCAGCCCGGCACACGCGGCGAACGCGCCGCGCCAGCCGAAGTAGCCGTGACCCAGCGCGAGTGCGAGGTTCACGATGTTCGGCCCGGGAAGAATCTGGCTGATCGAGAGCATCTCGACGAACTGCTCGCGCGTCAGCCAACACCTGCGCTCCACCAGCTCGCGTTGGGCGACGGCGAGAACGCCGCCGAAGCCTTGCAGCGCGAGGTGGTTGCAAGCCCAGAACAGTTCGCGCGGGCTCGCGGGCCGGGGTGGCGCGAGCAGTGACGGCGGTGCAGGCGGCTGCTCAGCGAAGGGCACGCAGGGCCTCGGGGTTGACGATGTTGCTCGGGCGCTGCTCGATGAAATTGATCACGTTCTCGAAGGCGCTGCGAAAGTACAGCTCGTAGCTGTCTTGTTCGACGTAGCCGATGTGCGGCGTGCAAACCGCGTTTTCCATGCGCAGCAATGGGTGGCCTTGCAGAATCGGTTCGTTCTCGAACACATCGACCGCCGCGATGCCCGGGCGGCCGCGGTTCAACGCGGCGACCAGCGCGCCTTCCTCGATCAATTCGGCGCGCGAGGTGTTGACGATCAGCGCGGTGGGCTTCATGCGCGACAAGGCGTCGAGCTTGACGATGCCGCGTGTGGCGTCGTTCAGGCGCAAGTGCAGGCTGATCACGTCGCAGCCTTCGAAGAACGCCTCGCAACTCGGCGCCGTGCCGTACCCATCGGCCAGCGCGCGTTGCCGCGAGTCCTCGCTGCCCCAGACCGTCACCTCCATGCCGAAGGCGCGACCATAGCCGGCGACGATCCGGCCGATTTTGCCGTAGCCCCACACGCCCAGCGTGCGGCAGCGAAGCACCTGGCCGAGGCCGAAGTTGGGCGGCATCGACGCGGCCTTCAGGCCGGCTTGCTGCCACACGCCGTGCTTGAGGTTCGCGATGTACTGCGGCAGTCGGCGCATCGCCGCCATCACCAAGGCCCAGGTCAATTCTGCCGCCGCGTGCGGCGAACCCACGCCTTCGGACACCGCGATGCCCTGCTGCGTGCACGCCGCCACGTCGATGTGCGGCCCGACCCGGCCGGTCTGCGAAATCAGCTTGAGCTTGGGCAGTTTTTCCAGCAGCGCGCGTGGGAAGTGCGTGCGCTCGCGGATCAGCACCAGGACGTCGGCGTCGCGCAGGCGGATCGAGAGTTGGCCGATGCCCTTCACGGTGTTGGTGAAAACCTTCGCGTTCAGCGCCGCCAGCAGGGACGCGCAACTCAGCTTGCGCACCGCGTCCTGGTAGTCGTCCAAAATGATGATGTTCACGTCGTTGTCGGCATCCAGCAAGGGCAAACGCCATTGTGTAGCATGCCGGGCTCGTTCAACCCTCTCGGAGACTCCATGTCCATCTCGATGTCCTCGGCCAGCGTGCCGGTTCTGCAGCGTGCACTCGGCAACCTGCAAGCGTGGTTTGAAAAGGCCGAGGCGCAAGCGGCCGCGAAAAAATACGATCCCACGGTCCTGCTCGCGTCGCGCCTCGCGCCCGACATGCTGCCGTTCACGAAGCAGGTGCAGATCGCGTGCGACAGCGCGAAGTTCGGCGTGGCTCGCTTGTCGGGCGTGGAAGCGCCGAAGTTCGACGACACCGAAGCGAGTTTTGCCGATCTGCGCCAGCGCATCGCCAAGACGCTCGAGTACATCGGCTCGGTGCCGGCCGCGCGCATTGACGGCACCGAGAACAAAGACGTCGTCGTGCCGCGGCGCGACGGCTCGATGACGCTGAAAGGCGAGTTTTACCTGAAGCACTACGTGCTGCCCAACGTGTTCTTCCATGTGACCACCGCCTACGCGCTGCTGCGTCACAACGGCGTGGACCTGGGCAAGGGCGACTACCTGGGACCCCTGCCTTGAAAAGCGCCCCCAGGCCGACGACTACGTCGTCCGCCCCAAGGGCCACGAAGGGGCCCCTTCGTGGCCCTTGGGGTTGAGTAGCCCAGCAAAGCCGGTTCTACTCAAGAGACCCTGAAGAGATCGAGACGCCATGGCCAAGCGCCCACCCGAACCCAGCGCGCTGCGCCGCGGCGCGATGCGAGCTCTGAATTGGCTGGCCTTCGGCGGCGTGGCCGCGGTTCTGGTGGGTGCGGCCACCGGTGCCGGTTACGCGTATCTGGCGCTGCCCAAGGTTGACGGTTCGCTTGATGTGTCCGGCTTGCGCGGCGGAGTGCGCATCGAGCGCGACGCGCACGGCATCCCGACGATTCGCGCGCAGTCGAGCGCCGACGCGATCTTTGGCCTCGGCTTCGTGCACGCGCAAGACCGGCTGTGGCAACTCGAGACGCACCGGCGCATCGGCTCGGGCAGGTTGGCCGAGGCCTTCGGCGCACCCGCGCTCGAGTCCGATAAATTCCTTCGCACACTGGGCATCAAGCGCGCCGCGCAAGCGCAATGGGACAAAGCCAGCCCCGCACTGCGCGAAGCAATGAGCGCCTACGCGGCGGGCATCAATGCCTTCGCGACGCAGGCGATGAAGGCCCGGCCGCCGGAGTTCGTGCTGCTGGGATTGCCGTTCGAGCCGTGGACCCCGCAAGACAGTTTCGCCTGGGCGATCATGATGGCGTGGGACCTCGGTGGCAACTGGCGCACCGAGATGCTGCGTTTGCGCCTGGCGCTGAAGATGCCGGTGGCGCGCATCAACGAGTTGATTCCGCCTTACCCGGGCGAGCAGCCACTCGCCACTGCCGACTATGCGGCCTTGTTTCGCGGCTTGCGGCTGGACGGCAAGCTCGGCGAACAGGCCTTGCTGCACGCGCCGCCTTCGGGTGTGGAAGGCGTGGGTTCGAACAACTGGGTGGTGAGCGGCAGCCAGTCCGAGACGGGCAAGCCGCTGCTCGCGAACGACCCGCACCTGAAGCTCAGCGCGCCGGCGCTTTGGTACTTCGCGCGCATCGAAGCGCCGGGTTTGCGCGTCGCGGGTGCGACGATGCCGGGCCTGCCGGTGGTCGTGCTCGGCCAGAACGAACACATCGCCTGGGGCTTCACGAACACCGGCCCGGACGTGCAGGACTTGTACCTCGAGCGCATCAACCCCGACGACCCGGCGACGTATCAAACGCCGCAGGGCTGGGCGCGCTTCGAGAGCTTCAACGAGACGCTCAAGGTGAAGGGCCAGGCCGACGAGGCGTTCACGGTTCGCGCCACACGCCATGGGCCGGTGATCTCCGACGCCGGCATCGCCGAAGGCCTGACGGGTCGAAAAGACAAGCAGGCCTATGCACTCGCGCTGCGCTGGACGGCGCTCGATGCCGACCCGGGGTCGATGGAGGCGTCACTCGCGCTGAACCGGGCCACCTCGGTGGCGCAGTTCGTGCAGGCGCTCGCGCCGTACGTCGCGCCGATGCAGAACATGGTCGTCGCCGACCGCGCAGGCCGCATCGGCATGGTCTCGGCCGGCCGCGTGCCGCTGCGCAAGCCCGGCAACGACTTGAAAGGCCAGGTGCCCGCACCTGGCTGGGACGCGCGCTACGACTGGGACGGTTTCCTCGACGCCGCGCAGACGCCGCGCGAAACCGACCCGGCGCGCGGCTGGATCGCCACGGCGAACCAGCGCATCCACGCGCCCGACTACCCGCACTACATCACCAACGAGTGGGCCGTTCCCTACCGCCAGCAGCGCATCGAACAACTGCTTGCGGCCAAGCCGCGCCACAGCCTGGACAGCCTTCGCGACATCCAGTCCGACGAGGTGTCGCTCGCGACGCAGCGGCTCTTGCCATTCATCCGGCGGGCCCAGTCGAAGCATGCGCTGGCGGCCGCGGCGCAGCAGCAGCTCGCGACCTTCGATGGGACGATGCGCGCCGATGCCGCGGCGCCGTTGATCTTCTGGGCCTGGGCGCGGCAGCTCACGCTGGCCGTGTTCAGTGACGACGTCGGCCCGGTGCTGTTCGAGCGTACGCTCGAGAACCGCGGCTTTCGCGACGCGCTCGAGGGGGTGCTGGAACGCGGCGGCGAGCACTGGTGCGACCAGCAGGGCACGCTGGCGGTCGAGACCTGCGCGCAGCAGATCGACGCCGCGTTCACGCGCGCGCTCGAGGAACTGGCGCGGCGCCATGGCAACGACGTGACGAAGTGGCAATGGGGCGCCGCGCATCTGGCGCGCAGCGAACACCGGCCGTTCAGCAACGTCGGGCTGCTCGCGCCCTGGTTCGAATTGCGCACACCGGTCGGCGGCGACACCTTCACGGTGAACGTGTCACGAGTCGGCTTGCGCCCGCTGCCGCGCACCGGCGAGTTGTACCTGGACGAGCACGGCCCGTCGCTGCGCGCCCTGTACGACCTGGGCAGCTTGGCGAACTCGCGCGTCATGCATTCGAGCGGGCAGTCGGGAATCGTGTTTTCGCCGCTCTACGGCAGCTTCGTCGCTCCCTGGACGCAAGTGCGTGACTTGCCGTTGTGGGCGGCGGATGCGCCCGTCAGCAGTTTGACGCTGTCGCCACGGCGCTGAACGCAGCGTGTGGCCGGGGTGCGACGGTGTTTTGCGCCGCCTGGGCTGCTCAGAGCTTGACCGCGCCTACATCAGCATGTTGTTGCGGATCAGCCCAACGGCCAGGCCCTCGAGTTCGAAGTCGCCCTGATCCGGCGACACGAGCAGCGTCTTGAAATCGGGGTTCTCCGGGATCAGCTCGATGCCGGCGCGCGTTTTCCGAAAACGCTTGACCGTCACTTCATCGCCCAGGCGCGCGACGACGATCTGGCCGTTCTTCGCCTCCTTGGCCTTTTGCACCGCGAGCAGGTCGCCGTCCATGATGCCGGCGTCGCGCATGCTCATGCCGCGCACTTTCAGCAGGTAGTCGGGCCGGCGCGGGAACATCGTTGCTTCGACCGAATAGGTCTGTTCGATGTGTTCGAGCGCGAGCATCGGGCTGCCCGCGGCGACGCGGCCCACCAGCGGCAATGACAGCTGGGCCAGCAACGGCAGGCTGAACTGCTTGCCGCGCAACTCGTTGAGCTTGCGCAATGTGTCAGACTTCAAACGAATCCCGCGCGACGTGCCGCTCACGAGTTCGATGGCCCCTTTGCGCGCCAGGGCCTGCAAATGTTCTTCGGCCGCGTTGGCCGAGCGAAAGCCGAGTTCGGTGGCGATCTCGGCGCGCGTGGGCGGTGCGCCGGTGCGTTCGATCGCGGTATGCACGAGTTCGAGAATCTGTTGTTGGCGCTCGGTGAGCTTGGGGGATGCGTCCATGACGGGTCCTTCTCGGAAGTGCTGAACTGCAAGGCACCAGTGAAGTTATATCCAGTCCTGTATTTTCATCCAGCCATTCACAAAATGCAATCAAAAATCGCTGAGGGGTCGAAAGTGGTGGTGCTCGGCACCGGCGGCACGATCGCGGGAATCTCTTCGGCAGCCACCGACAACGCGCCCGATGCCTTGCCAGATAACGTGCCCAACAACGTGCCCAACAACGTGCATTACCGAGCGGCGCAACTGGGAGTGCGGCAACTGCTCGACGCGGTTCCGGCGCTCGCCGGCCAGCCGCTCGAGGCCGAGCAAGTGGCGCAGCTAGACAGCAAGGACATGGACTTCGACGTCTGGCTCGCGCTGGCGCGGCGCATCGAATTCCACCTCGCGCGCGACGACGTCGCCGGCGTGGTAGTGACCCACGGCACCGACACGCTGGAGGAGACAGCCTACTTCCTGCAGCGCGTGCTCAGCCCGCGCAAGCCCGTCGTGATGACGGCGGCAATGCGCCCGTCCGACGCGATGCTGCGCGACGGGCCGCAGAACCTGTACGACGCGGTGTGCGTGGCGCGGCAGGCGGGTGCGTTCGGCGTCGTGGCGGTGCTCGCAGGTGCGGTGCATGGCGCACTCGACGTGCGCAAGCTGCACAGCTACCGGGTCGACGCGTTCGGTTCCGGCGACGCCGGCGTGTTGGGCTGGGTCGAAGAAGGGCATTTGCGGCGCCTGCGTGAATGGCCCGCAGGCACGCCGATCGGCCTGGACCGGCTGCCGCGCGACACATTAACGTGGCCGCTGGTCGAGATGATCACGGGCCACGCCGGCATGACGGGCGCACTGGTCCAAGCGGCGATCGCTCAGGGTGTGCGCGGGCTGGTTATCGCGGGCCCGGGCAACGGAAGCGTGCACATGCGGCTCGAGGCAGCGCTCCGCACCGCCCAGCAAGGCGGCGTGCGGGTCTGGCGCTGCACGCGCTGCCTGGCCGGGCCGGTGTTCGACGAGCCCGAGTTGCCTTTTCCCTCGGCGGGAACGCTGACGCCGGTGCAAGCGCGCATCGAGCTGATGTTGAACCTGCTGGCGGCGCCGGGTTGAGAGCCTGAGAGTCTTTCGTTCAGGCCCGCTCATCACGCCAAAGAGCACCCGCTCGTCGTTGCAAATGCTCGCCATAGCCCGGGCTATGGCTGCGCTTTTCGCCTAGATCGGGCGCCCTTTGCCGTGCTGCTCGGGCACGCCCGAAAAACTCTCAGGCTCTGAGCCCGGCCCGCGGTCAATCGATCGACGCGGTCAGTTCGTCGATGCGGGTTCCCACCTCCAACCAGCGCATCTCCAACTGCTCGATCTCTTCGGCCACCGCCTTCAGGCGCTTGCCCGCTTCGGCGATTCTGTCGGGCGTGAGGGCGGGCTCGGCGAAGCCGGCTTCGAGCTTGTCGCGTTCGGCAAACAACACACCCAGGCGGTTGTCGATGCGGTTTTGCTCCATGCGCAGCGGCTTCACGTCGTCGCTGCGTCTCTGGCGCACGGCCGCGGCGGCTTTGCGCCCGTCGCGCCGGGCCGCGGGCGGCGGGCTGGGCAATCCGGTCTTGAGCGGTGCCGACGCCGCCATCGATCCGGCTCGGGCCACAGGTTTTGCTTCCTCGGACCGGCCGGCGCGCGACTGTTCGCGCTGCATCTCGCGGGCTTGTTCGAGCAGCCAGCGCTGGTAGTCGTCCAGATCCCCGTCAAAGGGTTTGATCGCGCCGTCGTGGACGAGCCAGAACTCGTCGCACACTTCGCGCAGCAAGGCCCGGTCGTGGCTCACCAGCAACACAGTGCCTTCGAATTCATTGAGCGCCATGCTCAGCGCTTCGCGAGTCGTCAGGTCGAGGTGGTTCGTCGGCTCGTCCAGCAGCAACAGGTTCGGGCGCTGCCACACCAGCATCGCCAGCACGAGCCGCGCCTTCTCGCCGCCCGACAGCGTGCCCACCGCCTGCGTGACCATGTCGCCGACGAAGCGAAACGAGCCCAGATAGTCGCGCAGCTCCTGCTCGCGCCCGGGCGGGCCGACGTCGCGCGCCAGGCGCACCATGTGCATCAGCGCGCCGTCGTCGAGCGACAGCACGTCGAGCTCTTGCTGCGCGAAGTAGCCGATGCTCAGGCCCTTGCCTTCCGTGACGTGCCCGGCCAGCGGCGGCAGCGTGCGCGCGATCGTCTTCACCAGCGTCGACTTGCCGCGGCCGTTGGCGCCGAGGATGCCGATGCGCTGGCCGGCGAGCACGGAGCGGTTGATGCCGTGCACGATCGTCTTCGCGGCGCCATGCTCGTCGCGGTAGCCGCAGGCCACGCCCTCGAAGGCCAGCATCGGGTTGGGCAGGTTCGCAGGTTCGCGAAACTCGAACTGGAAGTCGCCGCTCGTCAGCACCGGCGCAATGCGCTCCATGCGCGCCAGCGCCTTGACGCGGCTCTGCGCCTGCTTCGCCTTGCTCGCCTTGGCCTTGAAGCGGTCGATGAATTTCTTCAGGTGGGCGATGCGTTCCTGTTGCTTCGCGAAGTTCGCCTGTTGCTGCATCGCGCGCTCGGAGCGCATTTCCTCGAACGCCGTGTAGTTGCCGGTGTAGCGCGTGAGCTGCGTCTCGTCCAGGTGCAGCGTGGTGCGCGTGATGGCGTCGAGAAACTCCCGGTCGTGGCTGATCACGATCATGGTTCCGGCGTAGCGCAGCAGCCAGGCCTCCAGCCAGACGAGTGCGTCGAGGTCGAGGTGATTGGTCGGCTCATCTAACAGCATCAGGTCCGCCGGGCACATCAGCGCGCGTGCGAGTTGCAGCCGCATGCGCCAGCCGCCCGAAAAACTGTTCACCGCCGCGTCGAGCTCAGTGCTCTTGAACCCCAGGCCGAGCAACATCGCCTGGGCCCGGGCGCGCGCATCGAAGCCGCCGGCTTCGTCGATCGCCTGGTGCGCGTGCGCCATCGCTTCGCCGTCGTCAGCGGCTTCCGCCGCGCTGAGCTCAGCCTGCGCTTGCATCAGGCGCGTGTCGCCTTGCAAGACGAAATCTGTCGCGGGCTCTGGCGTTTCCGGCATCTCCTGCGCCACTTCGCCCAGGCGCCAGCGTGGCGGCCATTCAACCGAGCCGGCGTCCGCGTGCAGGCGGCCCGTGAGCAGCGAAAACAGGGAGGACTTGCCGGCGCCGTTGCGGCCGACCAGGCCGACTTTTTCACCCGGCTGCAGCGTCACGCTGGCGCGCTCCAGAATCAGCTTGACGCCGCGGCGCAGCGTCACTTCGCGCAGCTGAATCATCGCGAGGTCCAGCGCTGGAGAGCGTCGCGCGTGACGAGCAGCACCTGGTCATGGCCGCCGCTGGTTTCCAGCCAGGCGACTTCGAGGCGCGGGAAGGCGGCCTCGAAGTGGGCTCGCTCGTGGCCGATCTCCATCACCAGCACGGCGTCTTGCGTCATGCGGCTCGCGGCGTCGCGCACGATGTGGCGGATCAGGTCCATGCCGTCAGCGCCGCCTCGCAACGCCAGTGCCGGCTCGGCGAGGTATTCGGCGGGCAGGGCGCTCATGCTCTTGTCATTCACGTAGGGTGGGTTGCAGACGATCAGGTCGTATGGGCCGCGCACGCCGGTCAAAAGATCGGATGTCAGCAAATGGATGCGCGCGCCGAGCCCGTGTTTGTCGACATTGATGCGCGCTACTTCCAGCGCCTGCGGCGAGATGTCGGCGGCGTCGACCGCGACTTCCGGGTACGCCATCGCAGCGATCACCGCCAGGCAACCGCTGCCGGTGCACAGGTCCAGCACCTTGTGGGTGCGCTCTGACAGCCACGCGTCGAGGGTTCCGTCGCCCTCGGCGTCGGCGAGCAACTCGGCGATGTAGGAGCGCGGCACGATCACGCGCTCGTCGACGTAGAAGGCGACGTTTTGCAGCCACGCCTCATGCGTCAGGTAAGCGGAGGGCTGGCGCGATTCAATGCGCTGCGTCACCAGCGCCTGCGCCTTGGCTTGCTCGTCGGCGCTCAAGCTCTGTTGCGCGCGGGCTTCGAGCGACTCGAACGCAATGCCCAGCACCCACATCACGAGCCACGCCGCCTCGTCGAACGCATTGGCCGTGCCATGCCCAAAACAAACGCCCGCCTGTTTGAGGCGGGCGCTCTGCGCGGTGATGAGGTCGATCAGCTTCATGTCAACAGGCGCACCAGGGTGGCGCGATAGATGTTCTTCAAGGGCTCGATGCTCGAAACGTCCACATGTTCATCGATCTTGTGAATGCTCGCATTCACGGGGCCGAACTCGATCACCTGGGGGCATATTTTGGCGATGAATCGGCCGTCCGATGTGCCGCCGGTGGTCGACAGTTCGGCGTGCACACCCGTGTGCTCGGCAATCGACTCCAGCAGCGCCTGACTCAGCGTGCCCACCGGGGTCAGAAACGGCTCCCCGCCGAGCGTCCAGGTCAGGTCGAAGGGCAGATCGTAGCGGTTCAGCACCGAGTGCGCGCGTTCTTTCAAAGACGCGGCGCTCGACTCGGTCGAAAAACGGAAGTTGAAGTCGATGCTCGCGAGACCCGGAATCACGTTGCCGGCGCCGGTGCCGGCGTGCATGTTGGAGACCTGAAAATTCGTTGCGGGAAAGTGCGCGTTGCCGCGGTCCCACTCGGTGGCCACGAGTTCCGCCAGCGCCGGCAGCGCCAGGTGGATCGGGTTGCGCGCCAGGTGCGGATAGGCGATGTGGCCCTGCACGCCGCGAACCAGCAGCTTGCCCGAGAGCGTGCCGCGGCGGCCGTTCTTGATCATGTCGCCCAGGCGGTTGACGCTGGTGGGCTCGCCGACGATGCAGTAGTCGGGCCGAATGCCTTGTTCGACCAGCCATTCGCAGACCTTGACGCTGCCGTCCACAGCCGGGCCCTCTTCATCGCTGGTGAGCAGCAGCGCCACCGAGCCGGGCGCGTACGGGTGCGATTCGGCGAACTCCAGCGCGGCAATCACCATTGCCGCCAGCGATGTCTTCATGTCGGCCGCGCCGCGCCCGTAGAGGCGCCCGCCGCGATGCGTGGGCACAAAGGGGTCGCTGGTCCAGGATTGCAGCGGCCCGGTGGGCACCACGTCGGTGTGCGCGGCCAGCACGAGCAACGGCGCACGCGTGTCGCCGGCCGGCCGGCCGGGGCGCATGGCCCAGAGGTTTTGCACCTGCTTGCCCGCGGGGCCGCTGGGTAAATGGCGGCACTCGAAACCGCGCTCCCGCAGCAACTGCGCGACCCAGGCTTGGCAGCCTGCGTCGTCGGGAGTGACCGAGCGCCGCGCGATGAGTTGTTCAGTCAGCGCGAGCGTGCGCACGGTTCGCCGCGTCAGCGGTTCTCAGAATCGGCTGAGGGGAACGGCGCGCGTGGTGCGTTCTTCCGGCCGGATGTCGAGCGTGATTTCGGTGAAGCTCGCGCCAGCGTCTTCTTCTTCCTTTTTCGCCACCAGCCGCGAGGCGGGCGCCACGTCGTTCTCGAGCCGCCACATCAGGTTCGTCGGCGAATCGGCGAAAGCCAAGCCTTCGTCGCGCGTGATTCGCCCCTGCGTGATGAGGCGCGCCAGGTCCTTCTCGAAAGTCTGCGAACCCTCGCTGAGCGACTTTTCCATCGCGGCGCGAACGCCGTTGAAGTCGCCTTGTTCGATCAGCTCCGAAACGAGCTGGGTGTTCAGCATCACCTCGACCGCGGGGATGCGCCCGCCGGCGACGGAGCGCACCAGGCGCTGCGAAATCACCGCGCGCAGGCCGGCGGCCAAGTCGGCCAGCAACACCGGGCGTGCCTCGGGTGTGTAGAACGACAGGATCCGCCCCATCGCGTGGTAGCTGTTGTTGGCGTGCAGCGTCGACACCACGAGGTGGCCCGACAAGGCATACGAGATCGCCGCCGTCATCGTTTCGCGGTCGCGGATTTCACCGATCATCACGCAGTCGGGCGCCTGGCGCATCGCGTTCTTCAGGCCGGTTTGCAGCGACTGTGTGTCGCGCCCGACTTCGCGCTGGTTGATCACCGACTTCTTGTTGCTGAACAGAAACTCGATCGGGTCTTCGATCGTCAGAATGTGCCCGGCAAGCTGCTGATTGCGCATTTCGAGCATCGACGCCAACGTCGTGCTCTTGCCGGTGCCCGTGGCGCCGACCATCAGCACCAGGCCGCGCTTTTCCATGATGAGCGCGGATAAAACATCGGGCAGGTGGAGCGTGTCCAGCGACGGAATCTCGAACGGAATGCAGCGAAACACCGCGGCGATCGTGCCGCGCTGCTTGAAGGCGCTCAATCGAAAGCTTCCCAAGCCCGTCAAACCGATACCGATGTTCAGGTCACCGGTCTCCTCCAGGTCTTCCAACTGGCTCGGCGACAGCAGCTCGGAGAGCACCTGGCGCGGCTGGCTGTGCGTCAGCGGCTGGTCGCTGAGCTGGATCACGTTGCCGTTGATCTTGATGAGGATCGGCGAGTTCGCCGACAGGTAGACGTCCGAGGCACCCTTCTCCGACATCAGGCGCAGCACGCGCTCCATGTTTCCACCACTCATCGCCCAGCCCTCCTGCTGATCCGCGATTCGAACACCGATCGCGGCAGGCGATTGTCGCCGCGCGCGCCTCGAAGCTCAGGCGCGCAACAGCTCGTTGATGCTGGTTTTTGCACGGGTTTGGGCGTCGACGCGCTTCACGATCACGGCGCAGT
>JANOLA010000555.1:0-9915 GCA_031419535.1 Burkholderiales bacterium
GCATGGCCACCGGCATCGTCAACGCCGGCGGCTCGTTCGGCCAGTTCGTGTTCGCGCCGATCGCGCAGGGCATCACGGCCGCGGCGGGCTGGGTCGCGGCGATCCACAGCCTCGCGCTGTTCACGCTGCTCGCGCTGCCCGCGGCGTGGGTGCTGCGCGGCAACTCGAGGCAGATGACGGCCGGCGCGGCGGGCGGGCCCGTGGGCGCACCGGGGGCTGCGGCCGCACCAGTGGCGGCGCAGTCCACGCGCGAGGCGATCGGCGCCGCGTTTCGCCACTCCGGTTTTCGGCTGCTCGCCGCCGGCTTCTTCGTCTGCGGCTTTCACGTCGCTTTCATCGGCACGCACTTGCCCGGCGTCGTGGCGTCGTGCAACCTCTCCCCCGAAGTGGGCGCGTGGGCGCTGGCGATGCTGGGTCTGTTCAACATTGTCGGCAGCCTTGGCATCGGCTGGGCGATGGGACGCTGGCGCATGAAGTCGCTGCTGTCGCTGCTCTACGCCGCGCGCGGACTCGCGGTGTTGATCTTCCTGCTCGCGCCAAAAACGGAAACCGTGATGCTCGTGTTCGCGGCCGTGATGGGCCTGACGTTTTTATCAACCGTACCACCCACCGCCGGTCTGGTCGTGAAGTTCTTCGGTCCGTCGCGCATGGCCACTCTGTTCGGCATCGTCATGGTGTCGCACCAGGTCGGCGGGTTTCTCGGCGCCTACCTGGGCGGCAAGGCGTTCGAGTGGACGGGCAGCTACGACTGGATGTGGTACGCGGACATCGTGCTCGCGGTCGGCGCGGCGCTGATCCATTTGCCGATCGGGGAGGCGAAACTCGCGCCGCGGGCAGTAGCGGCAGCGTGATGGGCAATTGGCGCAGATTGGCGCGGTGGGCGGGCGGCGAGCCTGGCGAAAGTCGCTGCCGCGCGCGCAAATGGGAAGCTCGGCGGCCGACCGCGCAAATCGCGCGCCCTGGAAACAGCGTGACCGGCATGCGACGGCGAAATTCTCAATTGACCTGATGGGCCCATGTCCATGAAGATCGTTGCCTGGCTGCTGTCGAGTTTCCTTGTCGCCGCGACTTCACTGGCGCATGCGCAGCAGCCGACGAAGATCCACCGGATCGGTTACCTGCACGGCTCCACCCCTTCGGCGATGGTGGCGCGCAACGAGTCGTTCCTGCAAGGCCTGCGCGAGCTGGGCTACTTGGAAGGCAAGAACTTCGTCATCGAATGGCGCTACGCCGAGGGAATGTCGGATCGACTCTCAGCGCTCGCGGCCGATCTGGTGCGCGCACAGGTCGACGTCATCGTCACGGCAGGTGCTTCATCGACACGCGCGGCCAAGCATGCCACTTCAACGATCCCCATCGTCATGACGAATGAGTCCGATCCGGTGGGGTCTGGCGTGATCGCGAGCCTCGCTCGGCCCGGCGGCAACATCACCGGCCTGTCGACTTTGGCCCCGGAGATCGTCGGCAAGCAGCTCGAGCTGTTGAAGGCGGCCGTCCCGGGCCTCTCGCGCGTGGCGGTGCTCGCGACCTCATCCAACCCGGGCTACGCGCAGTTGAGGAGCGAGATCGAGCGCGCCGCTGCATTGTTGAAAGTGAGGCTTCAGCACCTGGACGTTCTGGACGGTAGCCAGGTCGAGGCCGCATTCAGAGCGGCCCGCCAGGAGCGAGCCGGCGCGATCGTCGTGCTGCCGAGCCCGGTGCTGGTGACGCAACGATCTCGAGTCGCGAATCTCGCGCTGACGCATCGGCTGCCGTCGATGTACACGCGCAGCGACTACGTCGACGACGGCGGGCTGATGGCCTACAGCACCAGTGTGGCCGACCTGGACCGTCGCGCGGCCACCTTCGTCGACAAGATTCTCAAGGGCGCCGCGCCCGCCGATCTGCCGGTGGAGCAACCACTGAGGTTCGAACTCGTCATCAACCTGAAAACCGCGAAGAGCATCGGCCTGACGATTCCGACAAGTCTGCTGCTGCGCGCGGATCGAGTGATTCGGTGAACGTGCTTTCACTCGCCAACCCAACCCCTGACGCTCGCGCTCGTAGTACCCGATTTCCGTGAAGAATTCCAGGCGCGCGTCGGCGATCAGCCGGCGGCATCGCCTGATTACCCACCCATCAACGGGCCATCGAGCCCCCCAGCTGCGCCAGACGCCCCGAGCACCCGAGGGCGCATCACGCGCCGCCGATCTGCGCCAGCAAGGTGGCGCGGTCGTAGTAGAAGCGCTCGCCGGCCATCAGCCCGTCGCGGAAATTGACGAAGATCGCTACCGGAAGGTCGATTGCCCGGCCGCTCGCCGGCACGCCCTGGTACGGTCCGCGGTGCGTGCCGACAAAGTGGGTCTCGACGATCAGGCAATCGTCGGCCGGCACGTAGGTGCGGCTGCGCTGCGGCACATTGCCGAACGCGTCCCACCACTCGCGGTAGTAGGCCCGCACGCCGTCGTGGCCGCGGTAAGTGGTGCCGCTCGGAACGTCTTCGAACACGCAATCGGCGGTCAGCGTGGCCAGCGTGCCCTCCATGTCGAAGGTGGTCTCGGCGCCGACATGGCGGGCCAGCACGGCGGCATGGGCAGGGGTGAGGTGGGCCATTGCGTGATCTCCGGGCTGAGCGGCGCTGGCGCGTCAGCGAGGGCCGCAGGCTCCCGCGTCGGCGCATGAACGGTATTGTCCACGGCGTCAAGCTTCGGATCGGAGCTCGATCGCGACCAGGCCCGCATCGCGCAGCGCAGGCGTCGCGGCTTCGATGCGCGACAGCCACAGTGGCCAGACGCGCATCCCGGCGGCGCGCCGGAACGCGCCGAAGTGGCCGATCTGCTTCACTCCGGCGTGGTGCGGCGCAAGCGTGTAGCGCGCCAGCGATGCGTTGACGAACTTCGCTGCGAATGCGTCGACGGCGGACGGCGGCGCGTAAGTCCAGTCGTCGCTGACGCTCCACACATGGGCGGTGCCGACGAAGCGTGTGAGCGCCTGCGCGTCGCCGACCCGAGGGTCGGTGAACAGGTAGCCGCGCCTGCGTCCCCAGCGCGCCCACTCGAGCGCCACGTGCTTGGGCAGTGCCGCGCCGCTGCCGCCGAGTGCCCATCCTGGAACATGGCCGAAGACCTTCGCGATGGCCGGCACATGGACGTGGAAGAAGTAGCCGGTGACCCAGCGGTGCACACCCGGCCAGAGCCGCCAGTCGCCCGACTGCGAGGCGACGCTCAGAAACGCGTCCGCCGCCTCCACGCCGCGCACCAGTGCCGCGCCGTTGCCGCCGAACGAGTGGCCCACCAGCAGCAGCGGCAGGCGTGTGCCGGGAGTGGCGTTGCGGCGTTGTTCGGCCGCCGCGAGCGCGGCGCTCATGTCGAGCTGCGCCCAGTCGCGCATCGCGGCGGTTTCCGCGCGAACCGGGCCGGTCAGAGACTCGCCGATGCCGCGGTAGTCGTAGGTCAACACCGCGTAGCCGCGCTGCGCGAGCCAGTTCGCGAACGAGCGGTAAAAGCCCTGCGGCACGCCGGCCGCGGCGCTGATCACGGCGACCGCGCGCGTGGCGGCCGACGCTACAAACCAGCGCGCCGTGAGGGCCCGGCCGTCGGCGCAGACGAGCTTGAAGGCCGCGCCGCGCGGCTGCGTGTCGCCGATGGGAATGGCGTCGACGGCTTCGTGCAGCCTCGCCAAGTCCGGCGAAACATTGCTCGGCAGGGTGGACTGTGCAGCGGTCATGGCGTGGGCTCCGGTGGGCGCTGCCCGTTGGCGGGCGCGGATGAGTTCACTGTAAGGAGTCAACCGGAGGTTGACTAGTCCTCGGTTTGTTGACACATTGCTTCCATGAAGTCGACAAAGCCTCCGGCCGCGAAACGCGCTGCCGCCGCCATCTCGGACCGCGCCGCCACGCCGGACCGCGCCACGCACGCGCAGCGGCGCCGCCAGGCCACGCTGGCGCTCGACGCGAACGCGCTCGAGCTGTTCGCCCGCGTCGCCGCGGCGGGCAGCTTTGCGAACGCGGCGCGCCAACTCGGCCAGACGCGCGCGGCGGTGAGCCGGCGTATCGCGGCGATCGAGGCGATTGCCGGCCAGCCGCTGATGGCGCGCACGACGCGGTCGCTCGGCCTCACCGAGGCCGGCCGGCGCCTGGCGCAGCGCGCGGGCGCCGTGCTCGAAGCGGCCGATTCAGCGCGCGGCGCGCTGCAAGCCAGCCGCCATGGCTTGGCAGGTGTGCTGCGCGTGACCTGTGTGCCGAGCTTCGGCCGCGCCGTGCTCGCGCCGCTGTTGGTGCGCTTTCGCGCGCAGCACCCGGGCGTGCGCTTCGAATTGCTGTTCACCGATCGGCGGGTTGACTTGCTGCGCGAGAACGTCGACGTCGCGTTTCGCCTCACGCGCAGGCCACCCGAAGACTGGGTGGCGCAGCCGGTGCTACCGGTGCAGGTGGGCGCCTACGCCGCGCCGAAGTTCCTGGCGGCGCCGTTGGACGATCCGCGCGGCCTGGCGCAGCAGCCGCTGCTGCTGCTCACCGCGCCGAGCGACGCGGTGCCGCTGCTGTGGCGCGAGGTCGATGGCCGCAAGACGGTGCGGATCGACGTGAACCCGGTGGTGACGAGCGAAGACGTCGACGGCCTCGTGGCGCTGGCGCGCGCGGGCGGCGGCATCGTGCTCGCGCCACACTACTGCGTGCAGGCCGACATCGTGCGCCGCAGCCTGGTCGACGTCTTGCCCGGCTGGCACCTGCCGCTCGCCGAAGGCGCGACGATCCAGGCCTTGACGCTGCCGCACCCGGTGGCCAGTGAAATCGCGCGGCAACTGGTTCGCTTCGTGCGTGAGGCGCTGGGTGGGAAGGAAGGGCAGGCTTGAATGACCGAATCCACGACGACGACCGACACCGCGCACGCCACCGACACAGCCAACGACTCGGACGAACTCTTCCAGGCGCAAGCGCTGCTTGGCCGCTGCGCGATTTTCAGGCGCTGCGGTGAAGACGATCTGGCGCTGCTGGCGGCCGTATCGCGCTTTGTGGATCACCCCGCTGGCGCCGACATCGTGCGCGAGGGCGACCCTGCGTTCGACATGATGGTCATCGCGAGCGGCCAGGCGCAGGTTCTCAAGCTCAGCGCCGCAGGCGAGCAGCACGAGATCAACCGCCTCGGTGTGGGTGACACCTTGGGCGAAATGGCATTGTTTGACCGCGTGCCGCGCTCGGCCACGGTACGCTGCATCGACCCGGTGCGCACGCTGGTGCTGCCGGTGGCCGACATCGTGGGCCAAGCCGAGTTGCGGCCCTCGCTCGTGCCGGTGCTGTTGGACATTGCCGCGCTGGTGGCCGAGCGGCTGCGTTTGTCGAGCGCCACCGCGGTGGCCGCGGCCGAACGCGCGCTGGCTGAAGAGCGCACGCGCGCGGTCATGGGCCGCTTCACGTTGCTGCTGATCTTCGCCTACTCGCTCTACACCTGGGTGCTCGGCACGGCGATGCAGGCGAAGGCGATGCTGGGGCGCAGCGAGTTCATCACGGTGCCGGCGGTCGTGATCTGTGTGGCGATCCTGTTCGTGTTCGTGCGCGTCTCGGGCTACCCGGCGAGCTTCTTCGGCGTGACCACGAAGAATGCCGTCCGTCACATCGGCGAGGCGATTATGTTGACGCTGCCGTTGATGCTGCTGACGCCGGTGCTCAAGTTGGCGCTGCTGAGCTGGGTGCCGGCCATGCAGGGCCTGCCGCTGTTGGACATGTTCGCGCCGGCGTCGCCCACGGTAGCCGCGAGCAGCTTCAATCCCTGGCTGGCATTGGCCTACGTGGTGTTCGTACCGTTCCAGGAGCTGATCTATCGCGGTGGAGTGCAGGGCGCGCTGGCGCACTTCCTCACCGGCCGCTGGCGCGACTGGATGGCGATCGTCGGCGCGAACGTCATCTTCTCGGCCGCGCACCTGTACGTGTCGCCCGGCCTGGCCGTGGTGGCGTTCGCCGCCGGGCTGTTCTGGGGCTGGCTCTATGCGCGCCAGCGCGGCCTGGCCGGCGTGTCGGTGTCGCACGTGTTGCTCGGCTTCTGGGCCTTCGAGGTGGTGGGGCTTGGCGTGTTGGAGTGATGCCTCGCCCGGGCACAACGGGACTCAGGTGCTCTCGAAGCGATCGGCGTGTCGCCCCCGCATGCCGGCGTAGAAGCGCTTGATCTCGGCCATGTCGGCGTCAACGTCGCCGGTGGGCGTGAACTGCGGCCCCAGGCCGGCGACCTTGCGCCCTTAGTCGAGGTAGGCCCGCACGATCGGCACCTTGGCCTGCTGCGCGATGAAATAGAACCCGGTCTTCCAATGCCGCGTCTTGTCGCGAGTGCCTTCGGGCGACAGCACCAGCTGCAATGGGCCGTCGGCAGCGATCAGCACCGCAGCCGACGCAGCCACGAGATTGCCGCCGGTTTCGCGATTCACGGCAATGCCGCCCAACCAGCGCATCACGGGTCCGAATGGCCCGCGGAACAGGGTGTGCTTGCCCATCCAGTAGATGTTCAGTCGCAGTGCAAAGGCACACATCAGCGTGTAGGGCAGGTCCCAGCCGCTGGTGTGCGGTGCGGCGATCACGACGCACTTGGGCGTGTTCGGCGGCAGCGCGCCGAGCAGTTGCCATCCTGCGAGGCGCAGGACGATGAGCGACAGGCCACGCAATGCGCTGTTGACGACGGGTGTACTGAAGATGGTGCGGTGCATGGGCGGGAATTGCGGCGTCACCCCTGGCGCGTTGCCGCGACTCCGGGAACCACCGATTCGCCATAGTTGGCCTTCCAGCGGTCCATGAGCTTCGCGTATTCGTCCAGGCGCTCGCCGGGCAGGCCGTCATTGGCATGCCACGCGGCGATGCGCGACTCCACGGCGAAGTGCGTGGTGGGCTTGATGGCGCCGGGGTCGTCCAGGCTGCCGATCGAAATGTCCATGCGCTCGGAGTCGGGGTACTCGAACGTCAGCGGCGTGCCGCAGCGGTTGCAGAAACCGCGCCGCGCGATCTTCGACGACGCGTAGTAGGTCGGCGTTGCACCCAGCCAGCGCAGCTCGTTCTTGCGCAGGTTCAAAAATGCCGCGCGCGTGTTGCCGAAGGCGAGTTGGCACATGCGGCAGTGGCAGTAGTAGCCCTCAGGCTTGTCGGGGCGCGCTTCGTAGCGCACGGCGCCGCAAAGGCAGCCGCCGGTACAGGTGGGGTTGGAGACGGGTTCGCTCATGGGCTGGCTCCGATGGATTCGGTCGCGGAACAGGGTGCGTGATGCACGACGGTAGCGCGGCGCCGCGCGCCGCGCAAGCCACACGCTGCCGCACGCTACCTTCCGCCAACAGCCGCACGGTGCGCTACCCGCCGCCGCGCACGAGCACAAGCAGGCCCAGCACCGCAAACACGAGCGCCGCGACGCGGTGCACCCACAGCATCGGAATGTGTTGCACGAGCCGCTGCCCGAAGATGACGAGCGGCACGTTGGCGAGCAGCATGCCGAGCGTGGTGCCGGCGGTGACGAGCCACACCGAGTCGTAGCGCGCCGCGAGCATCACGGTGGCGATCTGCGTCTTGTCGCCCATCTCGGCGAGGAAGAACGCAACCAGCGTCACGCCGAACACACCCCAGCGGCCGGGCAATGTGGCGCCATCTTCATCGGTCTTGTCGGGCACCAGCATCCAGGCGGCGACGGCGAGGAACGACGCGCCGAGGATCCAGCGCAGGGTCTGCGGATCGAGCAGCGATGTGAGCCATGCGCCGAGCGCGCTGGCGCCGGCGTGATTGGCCAGCGTCGCGAACAGAATGCCCAGCGAGATGGGCCACGCGCGGCGGTAGCGCGCCGCGAGCAGCAACGCCAGCAACTGCGTCTTGTCGCCCATCTCGCCGAGCAGAACGACGCTGGTGGAGACGCTCAGCGTCTCGAACATCGGTGGGGCGTTGGGGGTTGCAGGCGCGACACCGCGATCAAGGCGTGACGGTGTAGTTGAGCGCCATGCGCCCGCCATCGACATAGACGATCTCACCCGTCATGTAGCTCGACGCGCTGCTCACCAGGAATGCGCAGACGTCGGCGATCTCAGCAGGCTCGCCCAGGCGGTGCAGCGGCGTGCGGCTCATGATGCGCGCGCGTGCCGCGTCGCTGCCGAGCACCGCCTGGCGCGCGAGTTCGGTGGCGATCGTTCCCGGCCCGACGGCGTTGACGCGGATGCCGTGTTCCGCGAGCCCGATCGCCATCACGCGCGTCAACTGGTTGATGCCGCCCTTGCTGACGTTGTAGCTGGCGATGTTGGGAATGGCGAGCACGCTGTTCACCGAGCTCATGTGCACGATGGCGCCGCGGGTGCCCGCGCGCACCATCTCGCGCGCCACCGCTTGCGCGACGAGGAACGCGCCCTTCAAGTTGACATTGAGCACCGCGTCCCAGTCGGCCTCGCTGATGTCGAGAAAATTCGCTGACCTGAAGATGCCGGCGTTGTTGATGAGTGCGTCGACCCGGCCGAAGGCGGTGAGCGTGGCGGCGAGCGCCGCGTCGACATCGGCCTTGCGCGACACGTCGCAGTGGAAGGCGGCGGCGCGCTGGCCACGCTGGGTGAGCGTTTGCGCGAGCGCCTTCGCCGCGGCGTCGTTCACGTCCCACAGCGCCACGCTGGCGCCGTCTTGCGCAAAGCGTTCGGCGCAGGCCGCGCCGATGCCTAACGCGGCGCCGGTGATGACGGTCACCTGCTCTTCGAGGTGAAAGTGAACGGGTGTCTGGTTCGTCATGAGGCCTGGCGATGGGTCGAGAAGATCAGAGGGTCGCGGACAGTTGTAAGCTTAGTCGAATCGAGGCGCGTGACTGTCGATGACATTCACGCTGCCTTTGCGCAAGATCGACAGGCCAGGTGCCGATGTTCAAGAAGCTACGCATTGCCATCCTGCTGCTGATTCTGGTCAATGTCGCCGTGGGAGCGTGGATGGCGCGCGCGCGTGCGACCTCATGGACACATTCGCTGCGGGTCGCCGTGTTCCCGATCGTCGGTGACGCCAGCCCCACCACCGCGAGTTACGTCGCGGCGCTGGCCGCGCAAACCTTCGCCCCTGTGGAGAGCTTCTTCCGCGACGAGGGTCAGCGTCACGGCCTGGCGCAGCCGCATCCGGTGCGGATTGCATTGGCGCCCCGGGTCGAAGCGGTGCCGCCGGTGCCGCCTCACGGGCAGGGCGCTTTGCCCGTGCTCGCGTGGAGCCTGCGGATGCGCTTCTGGGCCTGGCGCCACGGTGGGGTGGACGGCCCCAGCCCGCACGTGCGCCTGTTCGTCATTTACCACGACCCGAAGCTCACGACGATGGTTCCGCATTCTCTGGGTTTGCAACAGGGCTTGATCGGCGTGGCACATGTCTTCGCCTCGCCCGAGCAGAGTGCCGAGAACCTGGTCGTCATCGCGCATGAAGTGATGCACACCGTCGGCGCTACCGACAAATACGATCCCGCCACCAACCTTCCTGTGTTTCCCGACGGCTACGCCGAGCCTCAGCAAGTGCCGCTGCTGCCCCAGCAACTGGCGGAACTCATGGCCGGGCGCATTGCCGTCTCAAACACCGAGGCGCAAATACCTCGCGGCCTGGGTGCCGTGCTGGTGGGCGCAAAAACTGCGGCCGAGATCGGCTGGGTGCGCTGATGTCGTGGCCCCTTCGGGTGGCCCGAGCCTTGTCTGGCCTTGTCTGGCCTTGTCTCATGAGGAAACGCACGGCCGCCCGAAGTTTCCTCATCCCCCTCGGGGGGCGGACGACGTATGTCGTCGGCCTGGGGGCGCTTTCAACCGGGTGCGGCCAGGTCAAGCGTGTCGAGTCGAGCCAGCCAGTGGTCCATGCCCTGCGCATTGAGTTCGATGTCAACGGTCAGCAGCGCCAGGGCCTGCGCCTCCTGCATCGGGCAGCGATGGTCGCGCAGCCAGCTCCGGTACAGCTCGCCCAGGCCGTGGCGCAGCGCTTCCGGG
>JANOLA010000556.1:0-3112 GCA_031419535.1 Burkholderiales bacterium
GCTTTCAGGCCGCGGCTCGCGTAGAAATCGATCGTCGCCAGCGCGGCGGCGCGGCCGCAGGCGTCGATCGCCAACGGCTCGCGGCCCGGCTCGGAAATGATCCAGAAGCCGTCACCGCCGATCGAATTCATGTGCGGGTAGACGACGGCGATCGTCGCCGCCGCGGCGACCATCGCCTCGATCGCGTTGCCGCCTTCGCGCAGCACGGACAGGGCGCTGTTCGCCGCCAGGTGGTGCGGCGCGGTGACCATGCCGCGAGGCGATGTCAAGGTTTGCCGCATCGGCTCAGTCTTCCAAGAACTTGTCGGCGATCGCGCGGCACGCCGACACATAGGCCTGCATCGGCACGCGCACGATGCCGGCGCCGATCTGCCCCACGCCGGCCTCCTTGTGCGCGATGCCGGTCGTGACGACCGGGCGGATGCCGGTGTCGACCACCAGGCGCACGTCGATGCCACACGGCGCGCCGGCGAAGTCGAGCGCCGGCAGGCTCAGGCCAGGGTTGCGCGTGACGCAGATCTCCACCATCTCGCGGCTGTAGCGCACCGCGTCACCCACGCTGCCGCCGGCGAGCAAGGTGAGCGCGGGCGACGCGGCGAAGGAGCAGCCGCCGAAGCCCGCGGTTTCGGTGATCGCGCTGTCGCCGATATCGGGGCACGCGTCTTCCTGTTTGAAGCCGGGGAAGAACAGGCCTTGCGGCAAATCGGACTTGGCGGTGAACCACTGGTCGCCCATGCCGCTGACGCGCAGCCCCGTCTCGGTGCCGTTGCGCGCGGTCGCGGTGACGACGGTGCTGAACGGGATGCCGTGCGCGGCGTCCATGGTCGCCTTGCACGAGACCATGGAGTAGTTCAGGAAGAACTGCGAGGATTTCGCGATGAAGTCGAGCGTCTGGTGCACGTGGTCCGGCTCGAGCGCGTGCGTGTCTCGGCTCACGGCGGCGAGCGGCACCGCCAGCGCCATGAACAGCAGCGAGGTCGACGCGGCGTTGCGGCTGTGCACCTCGTCGCCCATCAACAGCGCCTGCGACTGGATCGCCTTCAGGTCGATGCCGCCGCATCTGTCGAACTCGTGGCGCACGCCGGCCTTTAGCACCGGCGCGAGCACGGATTCGAACCACTTCAGGCGCTGCAGCACGTCGGGCCCGTTCGCGCCGAAACGCAGGCAGCGACCGATGCCTTCATTGATGTTGGTGTAGGCCCGATTGCCGTGTGTCGCGTCACGCACCTGGATCAGCGGCATCGATGCGCTGATCACGCCGGTCATCGGCCCCACCGCGTGAAAGTCGTGGCACTGCGCCAGCTCGACTTCACCGCGCTCCAGCAGGCTCTTCGCGGCCTGCGGCGTGGCGGCCCAGCCCTCGTAGAGCACCGCGCCGATCATCGCGCCGTGCATCGGGCCGCACATTTGCGCCCACGCCACCGGCGGGCCAGCGTGCAGCAGCAGCCGCGTGCCTTTCATCTCGGGCCAGACCGAGTCGGCGCGCAGCGCGATGTCTTCCCACATCGGGCGCGAACCGATGATGCGCTGCGTGGCCATCGCGTTCGCGGCTTCGATGCGCGCATCGCCCATCAGCCTGGCCAGTTGCCAGGCGAGTGTCGGGTCGGCGTCGCCCGGCGGGTGCCAGGGCAGGTGGGTCAGCGTGCCGCCGAGCGTGGTGACGCTGGCGTTCAGGCCGTCGATGCCGATGTTCAGCACCGCGGGGGTCCGGTTGAGCAGGGTGTTGGGGGTCGGGGTCATGAGCGCCCCCAGGGTCGGGCTGCGCCCAACCCGCCCCCCGTGGGGGTCCAGGAAACTTGGGGCGGCCCGGCGTTTCCTGGTGAGGCGGGCTGGGTGCGGCCTGGCCTGCGGTCGTGGGCGCTGTCGCAGGTGCTGGCGGGAGTGTCGTCGTCGGGCGTCGTGATCAGTGCGACCAGCACGCCGGCCAGGATGTCCGCGCCCGACGATGCGCCCACGCCGAGCAGCGAGCGCGCGGCGCGCTCGATCTCATGCGGCGCACCGGCTTGCAGGGCGGCGACCAGTTCATGCGCGGCGCGGTAGCTGCTGCCCTCGATCAAGTCGCTGAGCAAGGCGGCGCTGATCACGTTGGTTGAAGTGGTGGCGGCCGCCCGAATGCCGGCGAGCACCGATGGCAACTCCGCGCGCCAGGCCCTGCGCTGCGCGTGATTGAGCGCGAAACAAATGCCACCGAGAAAGTCGTCACCGCTGGGCGTGAGGCCTTCGCCCAGGCCGATCACGCGCAGCGCCGCGGTCTCGAAATCGCGCAGCTGGTTTGTTTCGAGTGCGCTGCGGATCGCATCGAAACGCCTCGCCGCGCGCTCCATCGGGAATGGCAGTGGCCGATGCCTGAGCCAGAGCAGCAGCCCTTTCGTGGGCAGCGTGTCGAGCATCGCCAGGCACTGCAGCGCGCCCGCGCGCAGGCTTGTCGCATCGCAGTGCAGCGGCTCGGCGTGCCACGGGTGGCGCACGTTGCGCGGATGATCGGTGCGTGCATCCTCGCCCGTCCACACGACTTGGCCGTGCAGCATCGCGTAGCCGGTGGACTCGAAGCCGGCGATCTTCTGCAAGGGCATCGGCGCCGCGCTCACGTCGACCGCGTGTTCAACGTGATGTGCGTGCCGGCGCGCCCCATCAGCGCATCGAACGCCTTCTCCAGCGACGTGATGATCACCACGCCGTCGTGGTTCGCCTGCGGCGATTCTTCCAGGTACAACATCGCCGCTTCGATCTTCGGCCCCATGCTGCCGGCCGGGAACTGCCCGGCGGCCGCGTGCTGGCGCGCCTCAGCCAAGCTCATGCGGTCCAGCCAGCGCTGCGTGGGTTTGCCGAAATCGAGCGCGACGCGCTCCACGCCGGTGAGCATGATCAGCGCGTCGGCGTGCAGGTGGGCGGCGAGCATCGCGCTCGTCAGGTCCTTGTCGATCACCGCGGCCACGCCGTTCCAGTGGCCATCGGCGCCCAGCAACACCGGAATACCGCCGCCGCCGCACGCCACCGGGATCACACCGGCATCCAGCAAGGCGTCGACCGATTTCAGGTCGAGAATCTTCCGCGGCTTCGGGCTCGCGACGATGCGCCGCCAGCCGCGGCCCGAGTCTTCGGCGAAGGTCCA
>JANOLA010000557.1:0-2216 GCA_031419535.1 Burkholderiales bacterium
TACGAATTACTCGTCGGGCCGCTAACCTTGCGCGAGCGCGATCGTTATTGCTTGGAAGCAGCGATCATGGAGCCGTTGCTCGGGATTCCAGCCGGGCGTCTTCCGAGAACGTCTGCCACGGTGTTCGGCGCAATCCGTCAGGACTTGAGGGCCACCGAGAAGAACTGACCTGGGTCTGGGTGTGCAATCTGACAGAAAACCGCCCGCTGGGCGGGCGGTGGGGCTGAAATCAGACTGTCTTCGGTTCAGTCGTCGTCGCGGTCATCGTCATGAACGCGCGGTTTGCGCGGCTTCAAGCCGATCACGGTGCCTTCGCGGCGCGGGTCGGCGCCGCCGTATTGGCGGCCGGTGCGCAGGTCGATCACGATGCCCTGCACCGAGCCGATCGGGTTGATGCACGAGTTCACGCCGAGAGTCGCGCCCAAGCCCAGGTGGCCCAGGCCGCGCAGCGCGTCTTGCGCGGTAACGCTGAACTTCGGTTGGTGGAAGGGCTCGGTGCCTTCGCAAGAAATGGTTCCGGCGGCACCCGTGACCGACAGCCGCGGCGCGTTGATCGCATGCTGGATCGACATGCCGTGATCGACGAGATTCAGCGTGACGTTGAGCACCGAATTGATGATCGTGGCACCACCCGGCGAGCCGAACGCGGCGACCGGCTTGCGGCCCTTGAAGAGGATCGCCGGCGACATCGAACTGCGCGGCCGCTTGTTCGGCGCCACGTCGTTCGCGCCGGGGTTGAATGGCGAAGCGTTCGCCGTCGGCGCGAAGTTGAAGTCGGTGAGTTCGTTGTTCAGCAAGAAGCCGTAGCCCGGCACCGTGATGCCGGTGCCCCAGGTGGCTTCGATCGTCGTCGTGTAGCTGACGACGTTGCCCCATTTGTCGACCACCGAGAAGTGCGTCGTGTGCGACGGGCGCTGCTCGTCGTCCTTGTCGTGATCGCTGGCGTCGTGCGCTCCCGAAGGGCCAGGGGTGGGCGTGTCGAAGGACCGGGGGTCGCCTGCCGCTGGGGTGGCCATGCGCTTGCTCGGGTCGATCAGCGCCGAGCGCGAATCGACATAGGCCTGGCTGAGCAGCCCGACCTTGGGCACATGAACAAAGTCTTCATCGCCCATCCACACCGCGCGGTCGGCAAATGCGAGGCGCATCGCTTCCGTCATCACGTGCAGCGTGGTCGGCGCGCCGAAGCCGAAGTCTTGCGACGCCTCACCGATCGGAAAGCGCTCCAGCATCAGCAGCATCTGCCCGAGTGTCA
The DNA here is from genome assembly GCA_031419535.1 of Burkholderiales bacterium. Taxonomy (GTDB): domain Bacteria; phylum Pseudomonadota; class Gammaproteobacteria; order Burkholderiales; family Burkholderiaceae_C; genus JAEMQF01. Next base: position 1,253 of record JANOLA010000557.1, read on the forward strand.
GGCCACCGGACGACGGTGGCGACATCGCGGCGACTTTCCAGCCGCGGTAGTTCACGCTCACCGGCTTGCGGATCACGATGTTGTAGTTGGCCAGGTCTTGCTTCGTCATTCGGCCCACACCCGCGGACGCTGGCACGGTGGTGCTGCGCAGTTGCGCTTGCACCATCGCGTCGGCGATCTCGCCTTTGTAGAACACGTCGGGCCCATGCTTCGCGATCAGTCGAAACGTCTTCGCCAGGTCGGGTTGCACGAGCAAGGCGCCGGCGGCCAGCGGTGCGCCGTTCGGGCGGAACAGCGCGCGAGTTTCGGGTTGCAGGCTGGTGCGCCCGCCGTCGCCAGCGATGTTGGCGGCGAGAAAGCGGTTGATCGCAAAACCTTCTTCGGCCACCTTGATCGCCGGAGCGACGGCTTCGCTCAGCTTGATCGTGCCGTGGCGGCGCAGCGCGAATTCCAGCGCTGCGAGCGTGCCGGGAACACCGACCGACAGGCCGCTGGTGGAAGCCGTGCCGAACGGCAGCGGCGTCGTCGCATTCAGCATGAACTGCGACGCCGTCGCGGCCGCCGGCGCCTTCTCGCGCGCGTCGATCGCGAAGCTGCGGTTGTGCCTGGCCAGGTGCACCATCATGAAACCGCCGCCGCCGATGCCGGAGAACTGCGGCTCCACGACGTTCAGCATGAACTGGATCGCCGCCGCCGCGTCGATCGCATTGCCGCCGCGCGCCAGCACGTCGGCGCCGGCTTTCGCCGCGAGCGGGTGCGACACCGAGACCACGCCCTTGCGGAACGCCACGCCGTCCCACGCGGGCGCGGGTGGAATGAAGTCCGGCGGCAGCGGCGCGGGCAGCACGATGCCCGGCGGCGTGCCGGGCGTCTTGACGGACTCGTGCGCGAGCGCGGTCCAGGTGGCCGCGGCGGCCGCCAGGCCGAGCAAAGTGAAGCGGGCGCCGCGGCGCAGCGATGGCGA
>JANOLA010000558.1:0-1719 GCA_031419535.1 Burkholderiales bacterium
CCGATGACTTGCGCCAATTCATCGAGCGTGCGGCCGCGTTTCAGATAGCCCGACTTCAAATACTTGCCGATCGGCAGCGGGAACTTGGCGACGCTGCCCAGGCCGTACTCGCGCAGGTGATGGTGGTCGCAGACCAACCACGCGCTGAACTCGGGCAGGCGCTTCGCGCTGCAGGTCTTGACGAGGTCTTGCACGAAGTCGTGGTACGACAGGGCCTCGTTCGTGAAGCGCTCGCCGTCGGCGGTGATCGCGATCACGCAGGGCTTGGCACGGTCGATGAAATGCGGCATCACGCCTTGGCTGCCGTCCTTGCGTGGCACCACCGACGTCGGGCACCACGCGCCGGCATTGGGAATGCTCGTGTCCACCCAACCGCCGGCCGATTCGCCCAGCCGCAGACCGTCGCCCGTGTTGAGTTCGGGTGACGGCGTGAAGTGCTCGCGCCCGGTGGGGGCGTGCGGGAACAGAAGCTTGCGCCGTTCGATGTCGTGCGGGAAGCCACCGGCCGCCAGCACGACGCCGTGCTTCACGCGCACCTCGACGCGCACCTCCAAGCTCGTGCCCTCGCGCTGCACCACGGCGCCGACGACTGCGTCGCCCTCGACGAGCAGCTTGATCACTGGCGAAGACAGCCACACCGGCACGCTCTGGTCCATTGCCGCCTTCGCCAAGCGGCCCGCGAGCGCGTTGCCGTTGGTGAGCGTCATGCCGCGGCCGTGGCGCAGCACGTCCAGGAAATGCCGGCCGAAGCGCTTCGCGACGAAGAAGAACGACTCGAAGGACTTGAAGGCGCGCAGAAAGTGCCACAACTCCTTGCCCGAGCCCAGCATCATCCCGAACACGGTGAGCTCAGGCACAGGCGGCGCGAGTTGTGCGATGCGCGCGCCGAGCTCGCGGCCGTCAAACGGGCGCGTCACCATCGAGCGGCCACCGGGCAAACCGCCGGGCGCTTCGGCGTGGTAGTCCGGGAAGGCGGGCGGCATGTCGAACTGCACGCAGGTCTGGCTCGTGAAGAAGTGAATCGCCTTCGGGCCGTTCTCCAGAAAAGCGTCGACGCGCGCCGGGTCGAAATGCGTGCCGGCCTCGTGCTGCAGGTAGGCACGCGCGGCGCCGGGCGGCTCGAGCAGGCCCTGCTCGGTGGCCAGCTTCGTTCCCGGCACCCAGAGCCATCCGCCGGAACGCGCGGTAGTGCCGCCGTAGAGCGGCGCCTTCTCCACCACCAGCACGCTCAAGCCCTGGTGCGCGGCGGTCACGGCCACGGCCATGCCCGACGCGCCGGAGCCGACGACGAGCACGTCGCACTCGTGCACTTGGCGGGTCATGGGTTCTGCGGGCGAGTTCAATCCACCAAAGCCTGCGACACCAAGTCTTTCATCATGCGCCGGTACGACGCGCGCAGCGGGCTCGGGGCCTGCGTCATGTAAACGGCGCAAATCTGCTCTTTCGGCTCGGCCCAGAAGTAAGTTCCTGCGTAGCCGGCCCAGGTGAATTCGCCGGCGGTGCCGTGCACGCCGGCGATGCCGTCGCCCTGGCGCACCAGGAAGCCCAGGCCGAAGGTGTAGCCCGCGCTGCCGAGCAACAGCATGCCGGGGTTGGAGGTGGTGTTGATCGCGCTGCCCAGGTGATCCGAGGTCATCAAGGTGACGGTGGAGCGCGACAGGATTCGCGCGCCCTCCAACTGGCCGCCGTTGAGCATGGCCTGGCAGTAGCGCAGGTAGT
>JANOLA010000559.1:0-27293 GCA_031419535.1 Burkholderiales bacterium
CGAAAGCCGGGACCCATCCGCGGAGGCCCCCCGTTTGGCGATGCGTTCATCGCGTGCAACCGGTGGATCCCGGCTTTCGCCGGGATGACGAGGGTTGTCGGGCAAGCCTCGAGGCCACATCGAACGTCAGCAAAGGGCCGATAGCTGACCTACCCAACTCATGCGAAGAGGTGCGCTTCATTTCAGCTGACCTTCGCCGCAACCGGGCCCACATCACGCAACAGGTTCTCGGCGATCGGCCCGCTGCGGCGCAGCTGCGTTTCGCGTTCGAGCTGGCGATTGACGATGCGCCAGTCCAGGTCCATGAACGTCAGCGGCGGCAGCTTGTCGGCGATCGCTTCGGTCAAGGTTCGGCAAAGCGACGCCTTCGTGATCGCCCGGCCGCCGAGCCCGGCCACCACGGTGTAGCCGTGAAGATGCAGACCCGACAGCGCGAGCCGAACATCGGTCGAGACTACACCGCCCAGGCCGACCGAAAAGCTCTTCTCCAACACCACCACACGCTGCGCACCTTGCAGCGCGGCGCGCACCGCGGCCAGCGGAAACGGGCGGAACGCCTGGATGCCGAGCACGCCGATCTTCACGCCGCCGTTGGGTTCATTCGCGCGCAGCTCGTCGATCGTGTCTTTCAGCGTGCCCAGCACCGAGCCGAGCGCGACGACGATCGTTTCGGCGTCTTCGATCCGGTAGCCGCGCGCCAACCCGCCGGAAGCGCGGCCGAAGCGGGCCGCGAACTCTTGCGCAATGCGCGGAATGACGTCGAGCGCCGACAACTGCTTGGCATGCGCCAGATAGCGCACCTCCATGAAGGCCTCGGGCCCGACCATCGCGCCGATCGACACCGGCTCGGCCGGGTCCAGCACCTGGCGCGGCTCGTAGGGGGGAAGGAAGGCGTCGACGTCGGCCTGATTGGGCATGTCGACGCGCTCGTAGGCGTGCGTGAGGATGAAACCGTCCATGCACACCATGACCGGCATCGAAAGCTCCTCGGCCAGCTTGAACGCCTGGATGTGCAGGTCCAGCGCTTCTTGGTTGCTTTCGGCGAAGAGCTGGATCCAGCCGCAGTCGCGCTGGCTCATCGAGTCGCTGTGGTCGTTCCAGATGTTGATCGGCGCGCCGATCGCGCGGTTCGCGATCGTCATCACGATCGGCAGGCCGAGGCCCGAAGCGTTGTACACCGCCTCGGCCATGAACAGCAGCCCCTGGCTCGCGGTGGCGGTGTAGGTGCGCGCGCCCGTCGCCGAGGCGCCGATCGCCACGCTCATCGCGGCGAATTCACTCTCGACGTTGATGAACTCGCAGGGGCTCAATGCGCCGCTCTTCACCAGTTCACCCAGGCCTTCGACGATGTGCGTCTGCGGCGAGATCGGGTAGGCGCAGATGACCTCCGGGCGGGCCAGTGCCACCGCTTGGGCGACCGCGCGCGAGCCTTCAATCTGCTCGAGCATGGTTCACCTCACTCACCGCGTGCTTCACGGCATCGAACGCTTCGCTCGCCGCGGCGACATTGGCGTCGGCCACCTTGCCGCTGAATTTGGCCCGGATGGCATGCGACACCGCCTGCAACGTGATCAGCCCGCTCATCGCGGCAAAGCCGCCCAGCAACGCGGCGTTCGGCAGCGGCCGGCCCACATGCCTGAGCGCGATCTCCGTGGCCGGCACCGTGATCAGGCGTTCGCCGCGCAAGCGCTGCTCGATGTCGGCCAGGCCGAGTTCATGGAAGCTGCGCTTGCTGTTGATCAGCACGTAGCCGTCAGGCCGCAAACCCTGAAACACGTCGACCTGGTGCAGCAGCGTCGGGTCCTGCACGATCAATACATCCGGCGCGACGATCGGCTCGCGCAGGCGGATCTCACGGTCGTCGATGCGGCAAAACGCCACCACCGGCGCGCCGGTGCGCTCCGAGCCGAAACTCGGAAACGCCTGCGCATGTCGGCCCTGCTCGAACGCAGCGACCGACAGCATTTCAGCGGCAGTCACGACGCCCTGTCCGCCGCGGCCGTGGATTCGGATCTGCAGCATTCAGCCTGCTCCTGATGTCGCCAATCAGAAATGCAGTATTCGGGTTCGGTGCGGCGGACTCATTGAGCTATGTCAACAGCACGACGTGTGACCAGACAGGTCCCGTCAACGACGATGCGACGGACGTGGGGCCGCTGGCGCTTTGGCCGCGCATCTTTGGCCTTGCGCAATCCCCCGGGCACAGCGCGCGTGCCTGCGTTGATATGGATCAGCCTTGCACCGCAATCCCTGGACCACACTGGCAACGCTGATGCCGCGTGGCCCGGCGCGCGGTCACCACAAACCCACCGACCAGGGGAAGCCAATGACCGAGACCTTCTACGAAGTCATGCGCCGGCAGGGCATCACCCGCCGCAGCTACCTGAAGTTTTGCAGTCTCACTGCCGCATCGCTCGGCCTGTCGCCCGCGTTCGCGCCGTACATCGCGCACGCGCTCGAGACCAAGCCGCGCACGCCGGTGCTGTGGCTGCACGGCCTGGAATGCACCTGCTGCACCGAATCGTTCATCCGCTCGGCGCACCCGCTCGCGAAAGACGTGATCCTGTCGATGATCTCGCTCGACTACGACGACACGATCATGGCCGCCGCCGGGCACCAGGCCGAGGCCGCGCTCGAGCAGGTGATGAAAGACTACAAGGGCCAGTACATCCTCGCCGTCGAGGGCAACCCGCCGCTCGGCGAAGACGGCATGTTCTGCATGCCCGGCGGCAAGCCCTTCGTCGAGAAGCTCAAACATGTCGCAAAGGACGCGAAGGCGATCATCGCCTGGGGCTCGTGCGCGTCGTGGGGCTGTGTGCAGGCGGCCAAGCCGAACCCGACGACGGCGGTGCCGATCAACAAGGTGATCACCGACAAGCCGATCATCAAGGTGCCGGGCTGCCCGCCGATCCCCGAAGTGATGACCGCCGTCGTCACGTACGTCGCGACGTTCGACCGCATCCCCGAGCTCGACCGGCAGGGCCGGCCGAAGATGTTCTACAGCCAGCGCATCCACGACAAGTGCTACCGGCGTCCGCACTTCGACGCCGGGCAGTTCGTCGAGAAGTGGGACGACGAAGGCGCGAAGGCAGGGTACTGCCTCTACAAGGTCGGCTGCAAGGGACCGACGACGTACAACGCGTGTTCGACGACGCGCTGGAACGAAGGCGTGTCATTCCCGATCGGCTCCGGCCACGGCTGCATCGGCTGCTCGGAAGATGGCTTCTGGGACAAGGGGTCGTTCTACGACCGGCTGACGAACATCAGCGACTTTGGCATCGAAGCGAACGCCGACAAGGTCGGCATGGTCGTCGCCGGCGCCACCGGGGCCGCCGTGGTGGCCCATGCCGCTGTGAGTGCCATCAAACGCGCGGCCGACCGCAGCAAGACGCAGGGCAGCAAGACGCAAGCCCAGGCCGACAGCAACACCGCGGAGCATTGATCATGGCCGTCATCGAAACCCAAGGCTTCAAACTCGACAACAGCGGCAAGCGCATCGTTGTCGACCCGGTCACGCGCATCGAGGGGCATTTGCGCATCGAGGTGAACCTGGACGACAAAAACGTGATTCGCAACGCCGTGTCCACCGGAACGATGTGGCGCGGGTTGGAAGTGATCCTGAAGGGCCGGGATCCGCGCGACGCGTGGGCCTTCGTCGAGCGCATCTGCGGCGTGTGTACGGGTGTGCATGCGCTGACCTCGGTGCGCGCGGTCGAAGACGCGCTGAAGATCAAGATCCCGGACAACGCGAACATCATCCGCAACCTGATGCACGCGACGCTGTACGCGCAGGACCACCTGGTGCACTTCTACCACCTGCACGCGCTGGATTGGGTCGATGTGGTCAGTGCACTCAAGGCCGATCCGAAGAAGACGTCGGAGTTGGCGCAATCGATCAGCAGTTGGCCGATGTCTTCTCCCGGTTACTTTCGCGACCTGCAGAACCGTCTGAAGAAGTTCGTCGAATCGGGCCAGCTCGGGCCGTTTCGCAACGGCTATTGGGGGCACCCGGCGTACAAGCTGCCGGCCGAAGCGAACCTGATGGCGGTGGCGCACTACCTCGAAGCGCTCGATTTCCAGAAGGAAATCGTGAAGATCCAGACGATCTTCGGCGGCAAGAACCCGCACCCGAACTGGCTTGTCGGCGGCGTGCCTTGTTCGATCAATCTCGAGGCCACCGGGGCCGTCGGCGCGATCAACATGGAGCGGCTGAACATGGTGTCGAAGATCATCGACGACACGATTGCGTTCATCGACAACGTCTACATCCCCGACCTGCTGGCGATCGCTTCGTTCTACAAGGACTGGGGCGCGATCGGCGGCGGCATCTCGAGCCAGAACCTGCTCGCTTTCGGTGACTTCCCCGACATCGCGAACGACGATTCCAATGCAAGCCTGCTCATGCCGCGCGGCGCGATCGTCGGCGGCAAGCTCAGCGACGTGCAGCCAGTGGACCTGAAGGACCCGGCGCAGATCCAGGAGTTCGTCAGCCACAGTTGGTACAAATATGGCGACGAAACCAAGGGCTTGCACCCGTTCGACGGCATCACCGACCCCAACTTCGCGCTCGGCAAGGGAACGAAGGGCACGAAAACGAATATCCAGTCGCTCGACGAGAGCGCCAAGTATTCGTGGGTCAAGTCGCCACGCTGGCGCGGCCAGCCGATGGAAGTGGGGCCGCTGGCGCGCTACGTGATCGCGTACGCGATGGGCAAGCCCGAGTTCAAGGAACCCGTGGACATGGTGCTCAAAAAACTCGACGTGCCGCTGACCGCGCTGTTCTCGACGCTCGGCCGCACGGCGGCGAGGGGTTTGGAATGCTCATGGGCGGCGCACAAGATGCGCTACTTCTTCGACAAGCTGATGGGCAATCTGAAGGCAGGCAACTTCGCCACCGCCAACGTCGACAGTTGGGAGCCCAAGACCTGGCCGGCATTGGCGCAAGGCTCGGGTTATTGCGAGGCGCCGCGCGGGGCCCTGGGCCACTGGATCAAGATCAAGGACACAAGAATCGACAACTACCAGTGCGTCGTGCCCACGACGTGGAATGCCGGCCCGCGTGACCACAAGAACCAGATCGGCGCCTACGAGGCAGCGCTGATGAACACCGTGATGGCCAAGCCCGATGAGCCGCTCGAGATCCTGCGCACGATCCACAGCTTCGACCCGTGCCTGGCCTGTGCGACGCATGTGATGTCGCCGGCGGGCGAAGAGATCACGCGGGTGACGGTGCGCTGAAGCGCGAGGAGATGGAATCATGGCCACGATCGCCACGCAAGCCAGCAACAAGCTGTTCCCGGTCTACGTTTGGGAGGCGCCGGTGCGGATCTGGCATTGGGTGATGGCGTTGTGCATGGTGGTGCTGGGCGTCACCGGCTACCTGATCGGCTCGCCGCCGCCGTCGCTGGGAGGCGAAGCGAGCGAGCATTTCCTGTTCGGCTACATCCGCTTCGCGCACTTCGCTGCGGCCTATGTGTTCGCGGTGATGTTCGTGTTGCGCGTTGTCTGGGCGTTCCTGGGCAATCGCTTCGCGCGCGAGCTCTTCTCGGTGCCGCTGAAGATGCTCAGCATCGAATGGTGGCGCGGCTTGATCGACCAGACGCTGTACTACCTGTTCCTCAAGCGTCAGGCGCGGCCCTGGCAGGGCCACAACCCACTCGCGGCGGCCGGAATGTTCTTCATGTATGTGCTCGGCACGGTGTTCATGCTCTGCACCGGCTTTGCGCTGTACGGCGAGGGCCTGGGCATGGAGAGCTGGGCGTTCAAGATATTTTCATCCTGGGTGCTGCCGCTGCTGGGCTACAGCCAGAACGTGCACACGCTGCACCACCTGGGCATGTGGTACTTGATCATGTTCACGATCGTGCACCTGTACATGGTGGTGCGCGAAGACATCTGCTCCGGCGAGACCGTGATGAGCACGATGATCAACGGCTGGCGCGTGGAGAAGCAATGAGCCCTCGCCCGGCCGCGCCTAACGGGGCTCGCACCGCAATGCGAAGCACGGAGCTTATCCAATGAACTCCCGGCTCGCCGCCCAGTTGCCTGTCGTGGTGGCGCCGCCCGGCCAGGTGCTGGTGCTGGGCATCGGCAACCTGCTGTGGGCCGACGAGGGCTTTGGCGTTCGCGCCGTCGAGGCGCTGCACCAGCGCTGGCAGTTGCCGACCAACGTGTCGGTGGTCGACGGCGGCACGCAGGGCGTGTATCTGCTCGACGCGGTGTGCTCGGCCGAACGTGTGCTGGTGATCGATGCGATCGACTACAAACTTCCACCCGCCACACTGCGCGTCTTTCGCGACGAGCAAGTGCCGATGTGGACCGACACGATGATGAGCCTGCACCAGGCGACGTTTCAGGAACTGCTGCTGCTGGCGAAGCTGCGGGGTCGCTTCCCGCGGCACATCACACTGATCGGTGTTCAGCCCGTCGTGCTCGACGACCTCGGCGGCAGCCTGAGCCCGCGCGTGCGCGCCCGCATCGACGAGGCCATCGAACTCGCGATTGCCGAGCTGGCTGTCTGGGGTGTGATCGCCACGCCACGCTCGTTGCCGCCGGGAGAACCACTCGGCGCCGATGCGTTGACGCTTTCCGCTTATGAAGCGGGGCGGCCTTCCGAAGCGCAGGCATGCCGGATCGGCGATGCGCGCTTTCTGAATCAGATGCGCCGTGAGGGGAGTGTTTGATGTGCATCGGCGTTCCCATGCAGGTGATCGCGCGCGACGGCAGTTCTGCCTGGTGCGAGTGCGGTGATCAGCGCGAGCGTCTGGACATGATGCTTGTCGGCGAGCAAACCGTGGGCACCTGGGTGCTGGCGTTTCTCGGCGTCGCGCGCCACGTTCTGACCGAGCAGGAAGCGGCACAGGCGAGCGCGGCGCGCCAGGCGCTGGCAGCGGCGCTGAACGGCAATGGCCAGATCGATTCATTCTTCGCCGACCTGGTGGGGCGTGAACCCGAACTGCCTGCGCATCTCTTGCCCGCCGTTTCGCACAGAGGACAATGATGAACGCTGCGACGCTGCACCCACTGCTGTCGCGCCTGGTCCAGGAAACCGGCGCGGCGGTTCTCGATGCGCAGACCTTCGACGCCTGGGTGAACCAACCCGGAGCGGCGATGCTCGTGTTTGCCGAGGATCCGCAGCAGCACAAGGAGACGCTTGACATTGCCGTCATCGTTCCGGAACTGTACGCAGCACGCGCGGGCGAATTTCGGGTCGCGCTGCTGCCGCCGGTGGTCGCGCGGGCCCTGGCTCCGCGCTACGGCTTCGCGCGCTGGCCGGCGTTCGTGATGTTGCGCGACGGGCGCTATGTCGGCGCCGTCGCTGGCATCCGCGACTGGGACGAGTACGTCGCCGAACTCGACCGCCTGCTTGTCGCCGAGCCGACCCGGCCGCCGGGCGTCGGCATCATGGTGGTGGGGCAGGAAGCGTCGCCGTCGTGCCACTGATTCGCAAGGAGCCGCACCGATGCGCAGCGTCAGCATCCCGATCCGCAGCCTGATGCCGGAGTCCGCCCAGGCTCTCGTCGTCATGCCCATGCCGCATGAAATGGCAAGCTTCGAGATGCCGCGATTGCCTCAACCGGGCCCCGACAACGACGTCTCGGGTGCATGCGACGTCCTGAAAACGTTTCTCACGCACTTCGACGCGTGGTTGGAGCGCGGTGGCGCGCCGCCAGCGCTTGATCTCGCCGGCCTGGCGCCAGACTCGCTGCGCGTGCTGAATGAAACGCTCGGTGAAGGCGAGGTGGGGGCGATCGTCGATGCGGGCACTGTGGGCCCCCAGGCCGCCGCCTCGCGGCGGCCGCCCCCCGAGGGGGTCAAGGAAACTTGGGACGGCCCGGCGTTTCCGTGCGAAGTCCGCATTCAAGAAACGGTATTCCCCGGCGTCTGGCGCGAACAGCATTTGTCTGGCACCGGCGTACTGCTGCACGACTACCTGCTCGTGGCACCGATTCCGCCGGTGCTGACCACGATCGCCGCTGAACACGCCGCAGGCAGGTTGCGCGCGCTCGAACTCCCGGCCGGGGCGATGAACGCTGCCGCATTGCTGCATGAACTGCAAGAGGCGATGGACAGTAGCCACTCGCGTACTCCTGGTCAGCCGGCGCATGTGATCAACCTGACGCTGCTGCCGCTGTCACCCGTTGACACCGCGCACCTGGACCAGGTGCTCGACGGCGGGTCCGTCGTGATCCTGTCGCGCGGCTTCGGCAATTGCCGCATCAGCAGCACCGCCGCGCGCCATGTCTGGCGCGTGCAGTACTTCAACAACATGCAGACGCTGATCCTGAACACGCTCGAAGTCGTGCCGATGCCCGAAGTGGCGATCGCTTCCCGCGAAGATCTGGAGGAGACGCGCGAGCGGCTCGCCGATCTGGTGCAGTGGATGGGTGAATCGATCGCTGCTGCCGCCCCCTCACCCCAACCCTCTCCCCCGAGTACAGGGGCGAGGGAGCCACGTTTGCTCCCTCGCCCGCTTGCGGGAGAGGGGCGGGGTGAGGGTGATAGAGCGATCGGCAGCGCCACCCGGCTCGAATGCAAGATCTGCTGGGCCATCTACGACCCGGCGCTCGGCGACGAGGTCTGGCAAATCCCGCCGGGAACAGCGTTCGCCGAATTGCCGCCGCACTGGACCTGCCCGAACTGCTCGGCCGAGAAGCAGAACTTCCTGGTGCTCGATGACTGAAACCAGGTTGCCCGCCGACAAGCCCTCGCCGGCCGATGCATTGGAGGCGTTGTTCCGAACCATCCTGCGGCGCCAGATGCACGACATGCCGATGGTCAACGCCGCGTTGTCGGTCGAAGCCGTGGGGTTTCGCGCCTGGCGCGAGCATTGGCTCGGCATTCTGGTCACGCCGTGGTTCATGAACCTGATGCTGATGCCGCGCGTGGCCGCGCAATGGCTGCCGCTTGCCGAACGCGAGACCCGGCATTACGTTTTCCCGGCCGGCGTGTTCGAGTTCATCGGCGCGCGCGATGCGCTGCTCGGCGACTACCAGGCGTGTTCGCTGTTCTCGCCGATGTTCGAATTTTCCGACCCGGCGCAAGCGCGCACCACCGCCATGGCTGCGCTCGACGCGCTGTTCGACCCGGAGAATTGTGAGTGCCCCCAGGCCGACGACATACGTCGTCCGCCCCGCGAGGGGCCCCCGCCGCCCATCCACGCGTTCAACAAACGAGATTTCCTGCTCATGAGCAAATGTGGCTCTGCCACTTTGCTCATCCCCCCTCGGGGGGCGGACGACTTAGTCGTCGGCCTGGGGGTGCTCTCAAGGCAGGCGCGAGCCGAGCGTGGACCTTGAAGGCGAGTTGTGCGTGCGCCTGCGCGTGAGCGCTGGGCGGATCGCGCAGATTCACGTCGATTCGACGCGTCCCGATGTTGCGCTCGCCCTGCTGCAGGGCCGCAGCGTTGCCGAGGTTGAAGCCGCAGTGCCGCTGCTGTTTTCGATCTGCGGGCGTTCCCAGACGGCCGCGAGCCGTCTCGCCTGCGCTGCGGCGGCCGGCGCGCAGCTCGAGTCCGCGGCGCTGGCTGAATGCGCCGCGGCAGTCACATCGGAGCTGGTGCGTGAATGCGCCTGGCGCGCGCTGCTCGACTGGCCGGTGTGGATCGGCGAGAAACCCGGTGACGACGCCTTGGCGGCGGCACGCGGCTCGGCGACTTGGCATGCCGAGGCGCCGGGCGAGCCGGGTGAGCGCGCCGTCGCAGCGCGCATTTGTGATCGCATCGCACGCGACATCGGGCTCGCGGTGTTCGGCGGCGGCGCCGACGAGTGGCTGGCGCTGCGCTCGTTGGGCGAGCTGGATGGCTGGGCCGACGCCGGGAAAACGGCAGCCGCGCGCTTCATCCGCAGGGTGCGCGATGACGATGCCGCTGCAATGTTCGGCGACCGCCCGGCTCGTCCCGCGGCGCACACCCCGCTGCTTGACAGCCGTGATCACGCGACATGGATCGTCGAACTCTCGGATGCCTGCGATGCCGATCCCGGGTTTGCCCGCAGCCCCACCTGGCGCGGCGCGCCCGCGGAGAGCGGCGCGCTCGCGCGGCGCCAAGCCGACCCGCTGATCGCCGATCTGCTGCGCAGATCTGCCTCGCGTATCCCGGCACGCTTCGTCGCACGTCTTCGCGAACTTGCAGCGCTGCTCAGCGGCACAGCGACGGCGTCGGTCGGCGTGAAGGCGCTGGCTTCGGGAGCTGGCATCGCCTGGGTCGAAAACGCTCGCGGCCTGCTGATCCACCAGGTGCGTCTGAAGCACGGCAGCGTCGAGCGCTACCGCATCGTCGCGCCCACCGAATGGAACTTCCATCCCGCGGGCGCGCTGGCGGCGGCGCTGTTGGGCGCACCTGCGCACGACTTGACGGCGATCAAGCAAGGTGCGCGCCGCCTGGTCCATTCTCTGGATCCCTGTGTGGCCTGCCGTATCGAGATCGACGATGCATGAGATGTCGCTGGCTGAAAGCGTTCAGGAAATCGTCATTGAGGCGGCGCGTGCCAACGGCGCGCGGCGCGTCGCGGCGGTGCGTCTGGAGATCGGCAAGCTGGCGCAGATCGAAATCGACGCGATGCGCTTCGCGTTCGACGTCGTGATGCGTGGTTCGCTGGCCGACAGCGCGCGCTTGGAAATCGTCGAGATCGACGGCAGCGCATGGTGCATGCGCTGCTCGAAACCGGTGCTGATCGCACGCCGCGGCAATGCCTGCCCGGCGTGCGACAGCCACCAGCTTCAGGTCACCGGCGGCGAGCGCATGCGGGTGCTGGAGATCGAGGTCGAATGAAGGCAACAGGAGAGAGGCGATGTGCATGACTTGCGGTTGCGGCAACGGCCAGACTCATGTCGAAGGCGCCGGGCATGTGCATACGCACGCCGATGGCACGACGCACAGCCACGAGCATGCACATTCGCATGAGCGCGAGCACGAGCATGAGCCTGGGCACGAGCGTGGACACGAGCACGAGCATGGACCTGGGCAAGAGCACGGCCACCGGCACGAGCCTGCGCACCAGACGCGGCTGCTGCGGATCGAGCGCGACATTCTGGCGAAGAACGACACGATTGCGCAGCGGAACCGGGCCTGGCTCGCGCAACGCGGCATCTTCGCGATCAACCTGGTGTCGAGCCCCGGATCGGGGAAGACGACGCTGCTCGTGCGCACGATCGAGCAGCTCGGCGGCAGGCGACAGCTCACGGTGATCGAAGGCGACCAGCAAACGACGCTCGACGCGCAGCGCATCCGCGCCGCCGGCGCGCCGGCGCTGCAGATCAACACCGGCAAGGGCTGCCACCTCGACGCGGCGATGGTCGAGGCGGCGCTGCCCCACCTCGCGCCTGAGCCAGACTCAGTGTTGCTGATCGAAAACGTCGGCAACCTGGTGTGCCCGGCCGGCTTCGACCTCGGCGAGGCGAACAAGGTAATCGTGCTGTCGGTGACGGAAGGCGAAGACAAGCCGCTCAAATACCCCGACATGTTCCACGCGGCGTCGCTGATGCTGCTGAATAAGGTCGACCTGCTGCCACACCTGAATTTCGATGTCGGGCAGTGCCTGCGCAATGCGCGGCGCGTCAACCCCAGCATCGAAGTCATTCAGGTCTCGGCGACCACAGGGCAGGGCATGGAAGGCTGGCTGGCCTGGATCGAACGCGGGGCACGCGACGCTCGCCAGCGGCGAACGCATCATGCTCACACGCTCCAGGCCTGAAACCCTGCGCCGCGCGATCCGTGTCCGCGGCGCGGTCCAGGGCGTCGGGTTTCGGCCTTTCGTGTATCGCGCCGCGCATGACCTCGGCCTGGCCGGCTGGGTGCTCAACGATGCGCAAGGCGTCGCTATCGAAGTGCAGGGTCCGGCGAGCGCTCTCGATCGGTTCGAACAAGAGCTGAGAACCGGCGCGCCGCGGCTGGCGCGCGTCGAGCACCTGCAAGCGGCTGAGTTAACGAGCATCGAGGGTGACGCCGGATTTCGCATCCTGCCCAGCCGCGCGGGCAGGGTGAGCACATCGATCCCGCCCGACACCGCGACCTGCGACGAGTGCCTGGCCGAGTTGTTCGATCCGCAAAACCGGCGCTACCGCCATGCCTTCATCAACTGCACCCAATGCGGCCCGCGCTACACGCTGACGCGGGCGTTGCCGTATGACCGGGCGCAGACCAGCATGGCCGCATTTGCGCAATGCCGGTTGTGCTTGGGCGAGTACACCGATCCGTTGCACCGGCGCTTTCACGCCGAACCCAACGCCTGCCCGGTCTGCGGGCCCCGGCTGCGGCTCGTCGATGCAGGAGGCCAGGCCATCGAGGGCGATGCTGTCGCCGCCACACTCGGCCTGCTGCTTGCCGGAAGAGTTGTCGCCATCAAGGGGCTCGGTGGTTTCCACCTGGCCTGCGACGCGCGCAACGCCGGCGCGCTGAAGCGCCTGCGCGAACGCAAGCAACGCGAGGAGAAGCCTTTTGCCGTGATGGCCGCGAATCTCGCGTCGAGCCTGCGCTGGGTGCAAGCCGGCGCCGCCGAGCAGGCGCTGCTGCAATCGCCCGAGCGGCCGATCGTGCTGCTGCCCATGCGCGACGGTTGCGCCGAGAAGCTAGCCGGCGTTGCGCCGGGCCTGAACACGCTGGGCGTGATGCTGCCCTGCACGCCGATCCAATACTTGCTTTTCCACGAGGCGGCGGGTCGACCCGAAGGGACCGGATGGCTGGATCACGCACAAGACCTGCTGCTCGTGATGACGAGCGCGAACCCCGGTGGCGAGCCGCTGGTGACGGGCAATGACGAAGCGCTGAGCCGGCTTGCCGGAATCGCCGACGCGGTGCTGATGCATGACCGCGACATCGTCGCGCGTTGTGATGACAGTGTGCTGAGGGTCGGCGAAAGTGGCGCTACAGCGGGCGCCGCCCAGTTCATCCGCCGCGCGCGCGGCTACACACCCCGACCGATCAAGCTGGCGCGCACCGGACCTTGCGTGCTCGCCACCGGCGCGGGGCTGAAGAACACGATCTGCGTCACGCGCGGCGACGAGGCATTCCTGTCGCCGCATGTCGGCGACCTCGACAACGCCGCCAGCTGCGCTGCGCTGGTCGAGGCGGCCGACCATCTGTGCGCGGTGCTCGACGTCAAGCCGCAGGCCGTCGCGCACGACCTGCACCCGGACTTTTTCAGCACGCGCTTTGCCTGCGAATACGCCGCCGCCCGAGCGCTGCCGCTGCACGCGGTGCAGCACCACCACGCGCATGTCGCGGCGATCGCTGCCGAACATGGCATCGATGGCCCGCTGCTCGGGTTGGCGCTGGATGGCGTCGGCCTTGGTGACGATGGCGCGGCCTGGGGTGGCGAGCTTCTGCTCGTCGACGGTCCGGTCTTCAAGCGCCTCGGCCACCTCGCGCCGATCGCCATGCCCGGTGGCGACGCGGCGGCGCGCGAGCCGTGGCGCATGGCGGCGGCGGCGCTGCACCGCATCGGGCGCGCCGATCAGATTGAGGCGCGCTTCGCTGGCCGGTCCGCATCCCTTGCCGTGGCGCAGATGCTCGCGCGCAACCTGCGTTGCCCGCCGACCACGAGCATGGGCCGCTGGTTCGACGCCGCAGCCGCGCTGCTGCGCGTGCGTGAGGTGAGCGCTTTCGAGGGCCAGGCGCCGATGTTGCTCGAAGCGCTCGCTGCCAGCGGCGAATCGTCGGCATCAGGCGCAGGGTTGAGCGAGCTCGTGGAACTGCTTTCCGACGGCACGCTCGACCCGACGCCGCTGATCACGCGCCTCGCCGATTTTCGCGACGCGGGCGATGCACGCCATGCCGCGGCGCTTTTTCACCACGCCATCGCCGACGGACTGGCGCGCTGGGTCATCGCGGCAGCCGAATCGACCCGCGTGCGCAGCGTCGCGCTCGGGGGTGGGTGTTTCCTGAACGCGCTGCTCACGGCGCAACTGGTCGCGCGCCTGAGCCCACAAGGCATCCATGTGCTCGAAGCGCGCCAGGCACCGCCCAACGACGGCGGCATCGCGCTCGGCCAGGCGTGGGTGGCGATCCTCCGCGAAGGGGATTGACAAATGTGCCTTGCGATTCCCGTGCGCGTGGTCGAGCTGCTCAGCGAATCGACGGCGCTCGTCGACCTGGACGGCATCCGCAAGGAGGTCTCGCTCGCGCTCGTCGACGACGTGCATGTCGGCGACTATGTGATCCTGCATGTCGGCTACGCGCTCTCCAAACTCGACCCCGAAGAAGCGCAGCGCACGCTGGCGCTGTTTGCCGCAATGTCTGCTCGGCCTGCGGAGCAAGCCGCATGAAGTACATCGACGAGTTCCGCGATGCCGCGCTGGCGCGCAACATCGCCGCGTCGATAGCCGCCGAGGTCGAGCCAGGCCGGACCTACCACCTGATGGAGTTCTGCGGCGGCCACACGCACGCGATTTCTCGCTACGGCGTGGCCGACCTGCTGCCGCTGTCGGTGCGTTTGATCCACGGCCCCGGCTGCCCGGTGTGCGTGTTACCTATCGGGCGCGTCGACCTCGCGATCCAGCTGGTACTCGATCGACGCGTGATCCTCGCCACGTATGGCGACTGCCTGAGGATTCCGGCGTCGAACAACCTGTCGCTGTTGAAAGCCAAAGCGCGCGGCGGCGAGGTGCGAATGGTGTATTCGCCGGCCGATGCGCTGAAGATCGCGCAGGCGCATCCGGACCGTGAAGTCGTGTTCTTCGCGATCGGTTTCGAGACGACGACGCCGCCGACCGCCCTTGTCATCAAGGAGGCGGCACGCCTGGGTCTGCGCAACTTCAGCGTGGTCTGCAACCACGTGCTGACGCCTGCCGCGATCACGAACATCCTTGAGTCGCCGGAGGTGCGCCAACTCGGCACGTTGCAGCTCGACGGCTTCATCGGCCCGGCGCATGTGTCGACGATCATCGGCAGCCAGCCCTACGAGTTTTTCGCCGAGGAATATCGCAAACCCGTCGTGATCGCCGGCTTCGAGCCGCTCGACGTGATGCAAGCGATATTGATGCTGGTGCGCCAGATCAACGAGGGCCGCGCCGAGGTCGAAAACGAGTTCACCCGCGCCGTCACGCGCGAAGGCAATCTGAAGGCGCAGGCGCTCGTGGCGGAGGTGTTCGAGCTGCGCCGCACGTTCGAATGGCGCGGCCTCGGTGAGGTGCCGTACAGTGCATTGCGAATCCGCGAAAGCTTCGCCGCCTTCGACGCCGAGCCGCGCTTCGATCTGCAAACCCGAAAGATCGCCGACAACAAGGCGTGCGAATGCGGCGCCATCCTGCGCGGCGTCAAGCACCCGCGCGACTGCAAGGTCTTCGGCACGGTCTGCACGCCGGAGAACCCGATCGGCTCGTGCATGGTGTCCTCCGAAGGCGCGTGCGCGGCGTACTACAGCTATGGCCGGTTTCGCGAGATTCCGATCAGCGCGGTGCCAGCATGAGCGAAGTGCGTGCCGGTTATGCCCGCCAGCTGGACATCAAGCATGGCCACGTCGACATGTCGCACGGCTCGGGAGGCCGCGCCATGGCGCAACTCATCGAGCAACTGTTCGCCGCCGCCTTCGACAATCAATGGCTCGCGCAGCGCAATGACCAGGCGCTGCTGCCGCGCCCCGAAGGCCGCATCGTCATGGCGACCGCCGGCCACGTCGTTTCGCCGCTGTTCTTTCCGGGGGGCTACATCGGTTGCCTGTGGGTGCTTGGCACTATCAACGAGGTGGGGTTGGCGGGCGCGCGCCCGCTCTGGCTGGCCGCGGGTTTCATCCTCGAAGAGGGATTCCCGCTCGCCGATTTGAAGCGCATCGTCGATTCGATGGCGCGCGCCGCGCGCGAGGCGGGCGTGCCCATCGTCACCGGTGACACCAAGGTCGTCGAGGCGGGCAAGGGCGACGGCGTGTTCATCACGACCACGGGTGTCGGCGTGGTGCCACCGGGCATCGACATCTCCGGCGACCGCGCACGGCCGGGCGACCGCATCATCGTCTCGGGCACGCTGGGCGACCACGGCATGGCGGTGATGTCGATGCGCGAGTCGCTCGCGTTCGGCACCGACCTGCGCTCGGATACGGCGGCGCTGCACGGTTTGGTCGCGGCGATGGTCGAAGCCGTTCCCGAATTGCGCGTGCTGCGCGACCCGACGCGAGGCGGCCTGGCGACCACGCTGAACGAGATCGCCGCGCAGTCGGGCGCCGGCATGCTGATCGACGAGGCGGCTGTGCCGGTGCAGCGCCAGGTGGCGGCGGCGTGCGAGTTCCTCGGCCTGGACCCGCTCTACGTCGCCAACGAAGGCAAGCTGGTCGCGATCGTTCCGCCCGAGCAGGCGCAGCCGCTGCTCGATGTGATGCGCGCGCATCCGCTGGGGGTCGAGGCCGCGCTGATCGGCGAGGTGATCACCGACCCGCACCACTTCGTGCAGATGCGCACGCGCTTCGGCGGCAAGCGCATTGTCGACTGGCTGGCGGGCGATCAGTTGCCGCGCATCTGCTGAGCGAGGCAGAGCACCCAAGCCCGGCCATGCGCATCCTCTTCCTCACGCGCAGCTTCAACAGCCTGACGCAGCGCCTGTATCTCGACCTCACGGCACTCGACCACGAGGTGTCGATCGAGTTCGACATCTCCGACGCGGTGACGATCGAAGCGGTGGCGCTGTTCCGGCCGGCGCTGATCGTCGCGCCGTTCCTGAAGCGCGCGATTCCGGAAAATGTTTGGCGCAACACGGTATGCCTGGTCGTGCACCCGGGAATCGTGGGGGACCGCGGGCCGTCGGCGCTCGACTGGGCGATCATGAACGGCGAATCCGAATGGGGCGTCACGGTGTTGCAGGCGAATGCCCAGATGGACGCCGGGCCGGTGTGGGCGACCGAGACGTTTGCGATGCGCGACGCCACCAAGTCGAGTCTGTACCGCGTTGAGGTCACCGAAGCCGCCGCACGCGCCGTGATTGCCGCGGTCAAGCGCTTTGAAGCCTCGGGCGCGGCACGGCCTGCATCAGGCAACGCCGACACGCGAGGCCGCTGGCACCCGCTGATGCAGCAAGCCGATCGCCGCATTGACTGGCAGCACGACAGCACAAACGCCGTCCTGCGCAAGATTCGCGCCGCCGACGGTGAGCCGGGCGTACTCGACCGCCTGTTCGACACGCCATGCCATTTGTTCGACGCGCATGCCGAAGTGTTGGCGCAGCATCACGAGCCGGGCCAAGTGATCGCCAGGCGCAGTGACGCCGTATTGCGAGCGACGATCGACGGCGCCGTCTGGATCGGCCATGTGCGGCGCGTTGACCAAGAGGGCAGCTTCAAGCTGCCGACAGCACTCGCCTTCCCGGCGCAAACGCAGAGCCTTCCCGAATCGCCGATCGCCATCGACGCGCCCGAGCGTGCATCGGGCTGGCAGGAGATCCGCTACGAGGCGCAAGACGGCGTCGGCAGCCTGCATTTCCCTTTCTACAACGGCGCCATGAGTACGGCCCAATGCGCCAGGCTCAACGCGGCGTTGCGTTTCGCGTTGGCGCAACCACCGCAGGTGCTCGTGCTTTTCGGCGGGCCCGATTTCTGGGGCAACGGAATCCACCTGATCGTGATCGAAGCCGCCGACAGCCCGGACGACGAATCGTGGCGCAACATCAATGCGATCGACGACCTGACGTTGACGCTGATCGAGGCAAGCGAGCGCATCGTCATCGCCGCGCTGCAGGGCAATGCCGGCGCCGGCGGGGTGTTCTTCGCGCTCGCCGCCGACCAGGTCTGGGCGCGCCGCAGCGTGGTGCTAAACCCTCACTACAAGAACATGGGCAATTTGTACGGCTCGGAATACTGGACCTACCTGTTGCCGCGCCGGCTGAAGCGAAGTTCCGGCGGGACGGTGGCCGAAGTGATGCAGCATCGCCTGCCGATGTCGGCAAGCGACGCGGCGGAGATGGGTCTCGTCGACGCGGTCTTCGGCGACAGTGCGCAAGAGTTCGTGCAGCAGGTCCACGCCCGCGCCGCAGCTCTCGCCGCGAGCGCAGAGTTGCCCGCGCTGCTGCGCGCGAAGCGACAGCAGCGCGAAGCCGACGAAGCGTGCAAACCGCTCGCCGCGTACCGAGAAGAAGAACTGAACCGCATGCGCCGCAACTTCTACGGCTTCGACCCGAGCTATCACATCGCCCGCTCGAACTTCGTGCGGCGGGTCGCCCCGTCGTGGACACCGCGCCATCTGGCGATTCATCGCCGCCTGAACAGCGGCAGCCGAGCGCCCGCCCACGACATCGAGAAAGCGTCATCCCGGCGAACCGTCGCCCCGGGCCCGACCCGGGGGCCGGGATCCAGTTCACTTGAAGGGGAGGAATTGTCATGAGACTACCGCTCAGCATCGCTGCTGCCGCCGCCGGACTGGCTCTTGCCGGCAACGCGATCGCGGCGTTGGTGCTGTCCACCAAGTAGCTTTCCCAGGCGCGTCGAATTATCATATTGGTGTCAAAGCACCAATGTGAGGAAGCATGAGCCGCCTGACCATCACCCTGTCCGAGGCCCGCTACCGGGCGCTCAAGGAAGCGTCCGCGCAGCGCGCCAAGACGATCGGGCAACTGATCGACGAAAGCCTGGACTTCTACGGGATCAAGTCGCGCGAGGATGCGCGTGACCTGGTGCGTCGCGCGCGCTCGGGGAGCAAGTTGAGCGAAGCGCAAGCTCTCGCATTGGCCCAGGAAGAGATCAGGGCTGTACGTCGCAAGCCGTGAGCCGCGCCGCCGCGGCCATCATCGACACGAATGTCGTCGTGGCGGGCCTGCTGACGGCGAACGACGCGTCACCCGTCGCACGCATCCTGGACGGCATGCTCGTCGCAGCCTTCCCGTTTGTCCTGTCCGAGGCGTTGCTGGTCGAGTACCGCACGGTGCTCATTCGGCCCAGGCTGCGCAAGTTGCATGGGCTGACGGTTGCGCAGGTCGAAATCCTTCTGACCGACCTGGCGCAGCACGCAATCGTGCTTTCACCCGTTGCTGGATCACCAGCGCCTGATCGCGGGGACCAGATGCTTTGGGATCTCTTGGCCACGAGAGTTGATCTGGTTCTGGTGACCGGCGACAAACGATTGATTCGCGATGCAGGCATGCGAGGACGGGTGGTCTCGCCTGCCGCTTTCGTCGCGGGCGCTCAACCCTAACAGTCAATTCACGCCCCCGAATTTGCCACGCACTGGTTAGCCCCACATTCAACGACGCTGCGAAGCCATGGCCACGAGGAGGAACAACCCCAACGACGGCGCCGCCACCGTCGGCTACGAGGTTGCAGGCGGGGCGCGCAGCCTACGGCAAACAGATTCTTGCGACCGTGTCACAAGAATTGACAGCCGAGTTCGGTGCCGGGTTCGACTACACCGCCCTGACGCGCATGGCCCGGTTTGCTGAATGGATGACCGACGAGCAGATTCTTGCGACGCAGACATACGCCGTGCTTCGGCAGGTTGGTCGAGGCGGGGTTTTGTTTTGCGGAGTACGTCAACCTAAAATAGCACTCAACGCTAATTTAGGTTCCCACTGCCAATGAAGCGCGCCCTGCAAGGCCGATATCTCAAAGTCGCCGCCGCAGGCGAAGCCTTCAAGGCCTGCGTCCCAGTGCCATTGCCGCCGCGCCCGGCGATTCATTGGACGCCCGCGCTGCGCGGGCGTTTCGACGCGGCATTGCTCGCACTCGGCCGGCTCGATGCGGTGACCGACATGCTGCCGAACGCGGCGCTGCTGCTCTACAGCTTCGTGCGCAAGGAGGCGGTGCTGTCGTCGATGATCGAGGGTACGCAATCCTCGCTCGCCGACCTGATGTTGTTCGAGTTGGATGAACAACCCGGTGTGCCGTTGGAAGATGTGCGCGAAGTCAGCCGCTACGTGGCGGCGCTGGAACACGGCCTCGCGCGGCTGCGCGGGGGATTTCCGCTTTCATTGCGCCTGATTCGCGAAGTGCACGAGGTGCTGATGGGCCGTGAAGGGCGCGGCGCCAGGCTGGCGCCCGGCGAGTTTCGGACCAGCCAAGTATGGATTCGTGGCACGCGGCCCGGCAACGCGGTGTTCGTGCCGCCTCCAGCGAATGAAATCAGCGATTGCCTGAAGCATTTCGAGCGCTTCCTGCACGGCCTGCCCGAGGCAACCCCGCCGCTGGTCAAGGCCGCGCTGGCACACGTGCAGTTCGAGACCATCCACCCGTTTCTCGACGGCAACGGCCGGGTCGGGCGCCTGCTGATCGCACTGCAACTCGCCGCTGACGGCCTGTTGCGCGAGCCGCAGCTGTACCTGAGCCTGCATTTCAAGGAGCACAGGCAAACCTATTACGAACTCCTAAACGCGGTGCGCCTGTCGGGCGATTGGGAAACCTGGATGGAGTTCTTTGCGGAAGCTGTGCTTTCGAGCGCCACGCAGGCCGCCACGTCGGCCAAGCGTCTGCTCGAGCTGGCCGTCCGCCGACAGCCAGCGGATCGACGGCCTGGGCCGCGCGGCGGCGTCTGCCCTCGCGCTCCACCAGGCCTTGCAACACAAGCCGATCGCCACCGCCGCGTCGCTGGCCGCCGCCACCGGTCTCACGCCTGCCACCGTGAACAAGGCGCTGGCGCACCTGGAGCGCATCGGCGTGGTAACCGAACTCACGGGCAGGCTGCGCGGCCGAGTGTTCAGCTACACGCGATACGCCGACATCCTTAACGAAGGCATGGCCTTGCCCGGTAGGGGCTGATCCAGGGCTGATCCTGCTCGGACGCATTCACAGTGGGTGCGGCTGCGCCATCGTCGGCTCGTCGCGCCTCACCCCACCCCCAGGCACCAACCGCGGCTCAGCCCCCAACCAATACAAGCCATTGGCCATGATGCAAAACCCCGTCGCGGCGAACCAGACCATTGCGCCGCCGACGAAGCCGGTGAACGCGAGCCACCAGGAGCTGTGCAGAAGTGACAGGCTGGATCCGACCAACAGGTTGATGCCCACCGCGACGTAGATGCGCCGCTCGAGGTACCAGCGGTCGGTCTGCATGAAGTACCAGTGTCCCGGCGCCCAGCCGGGGCGGGCGAGTTTCGGCTCCAGGCCCAACCGGGCCAGAACGTTGCCGACGACGCAGAAACCCGTCAGCGCGACGACGATCGACGACACCGCCGTGGCGACGACACCGAGTACCCACAGCGGATGCACGAGCGAAGCCAAGGCGGTCGCGGCGAGCAGCACCACGCCGGCGATGAGCCAGACGCTGCGCTCGATGTACCAGCGGTCGGTGGGAACGATGTAGTAGATGCGGCTGCGCTGTGACATGGCCGGGTTCCCTTTCCTGCGGTCTCTTGCTGAGGGTAACGCTGCTTCGGGCTTGCCACGCATCGTGCCTCGCGCGCGGGGGTCGGGTATGACATTCGTCAAAGCAGGTCGCCGCAGCCCGAACAAAATCGGGTCGTCGATTCAACCCGCAAGATCCAGACACAGCACATTGAGCCGACCATGAGCGTGCAAGCAATCCCGTCGAGCGGTTCGAAATCGGTCCGTTCGCGGTCATTCGCGGCGTGGATGGTGGCCCTGCGGCCGCGCAGCCTGCCGGTGGCGATCAGCCCGGTTCTCGTGGGCGCGGCGCTCGGCTTCGAGCGCACCGGCGCGATCGATGGCTTCGCGGCACTGCTCGTCTTCGGCGCGGCCTTGCTGATGCAGTTGATCACGAACCTGCAAAACGATGTCGGCTTCACGCTGCGTGGTGGCGCACGCGGTGCCACGCATACCGGACAGCCGCGCGCCACAGCGAACGGCTGGCTCAGCGTGGGCGATGTGCGCTGCGCCATCGTCGTCGCGGCAGGGCTTGCCCTGTGCCTGGGTCTGGCGCTGGCGGCTTACCGCGGCTGGCCGGTGCTGGCGATCGGCACGGCGTCGCTGCTCGCGGCGCTGGCTTACATGGGGGGGCCCAGGCCGATCGCCTACACGCCGTTCGGCGAGTTGACGGTATTCGTGTTCTTCGGCCTGGTCGCCGTGCTCGGCACCGACTGGGTGCTGACCGGCAGTGTCGGCCTCGCGAGCGGGTTCGCCTCGGTGGCGATCGGCAGCCTCGCCGCAGCGGCGCTGGCGGTGAACAACCATCGCGACATCGCGCACGACCGGCGGGTCGGCCGCCACACCTTTGCCGTGACGTTCGGGCAGCGCGCTTCGCAGCGCTTGTTCGGCACGCTGTTGCTGGGCCCGTTTGCGGCTTTACCGTTGCTGGCGCTCATGTTGCACGACGCCGCGCTGTCGCCGCTCCTGCTGCTGCCCCTGCTGTTGCTGCCGTCGGCCTTGCGCTTGCGGCGCGACTTCGTGAGTTGTACCCAGGGCGCGGGCTTCAATGAATTGTTGTATCGCAGTTTCAGGCTCGAGCTGTGGTTCGCTGCGTTGCTGGCGGCGGGGGCCGTGTTGGTTCGAGTGCTGGGCTGATGGGCTGATGAGCACGCCGACGACGACACCCCGGATGACGCGTCGCACGCTGCTAGCGTCGCTCGCGGGCTTCGCTGGCGTAGGGCCTGCCGCGCCGGCATGGGCTGCGCCTGTGCCAGGCTTTCCGGCGCGCGCGGTGCGCATCGTGGTGCCGTACTCGGTGGGCGTCGGCCCCGACGTCGTGGCGCGCAGCGTCGCGCAGCAGCTCGCCTCCCTCTGGGGCCAGCCGGTGCTCGTCGACAACAAGCCCGGAGCGTCGGGCATCGTCGCGTTTGGCGAGGTGCGGCGCACCGCGGCCGATGGGCATACGCTGTTCCTCGCCGACACCGCCACGCTGGCCGTGAATCCGCTGCTGCACACCTCGTTGCCCTACGACCCGGAGCGCGATTTGGTGCCTCTGACGCTGCTGTTTCGCGCCACGTTTTTGATCTGGGTCGGCGGGTTGAGCCGCTATCGAAGCATCGCCGAATTGCTCGACGCGGCGCGCCGTGCTCCCGGCAGCGTCAGCTACGCCACGCTCGGCAACGGCCACGCGAGCCATGTCGCGATCGAGACGCTGGCCCAGGCCGCCGGAGTGCAAATGCTGCACGTGCCGTTCAAGGATGCCGGTGCGCTGTTTTCCGCGGTGGTGGCAGGCGACGTCGACCTCACCGCCTTCGGCATGAACACGGTCGCCGGCCTGATGGCCAGTGGCCGGCTGCGGCCGCTGGCGGTGGCAGCGAAAGCGCGGCTGTCGAGCCACCCCCAGATTCCGACGCTGCGCGAGGCCGGCGGCCCCGCCGTCGAGATGCACCCCTGGGCAGCGCTCGTCGCCGTGGCCGGAACGCCAGCCGCGGTGATAGAGCAATTGCAGCGCGACATCGTCGGCGCGCTCGTTAGCCCGCAAGTGCGCAGCCGTGCCGCGCAGGCCGGCTTCGAAATCACACCATCCACACCGCAGGCCCTGCGCGAACGCATACGGGCCGACAGCGCGCTCTACGCGCCGCTGGTCAGCGAGGGGCGGATCGCACTGATGTGAAGCGGCGCTGCCTGCGGTGAAGCGGCGCTGCCTGCGCTTTGAGGTGGGTCAATACGCGGTGCCCGCGCAGGCCCCAGCCTTGGCGGGTCTACAAGGCTGGCGAGAAACGTGAAAATCATCGACGCCCAGGGCGCTTTCGCTTTCAACGACGCGGCCGAAGCGGCCATCGCGCGGGTGCTCGGCGCCGAGCGCGGCGCACGCGAGTCGGTGGAACAGGCGCGGCTCGAGGTGGACCGGATCGCCGAGAACGCACGCAGCGCCGCGCGCCAGGTGGCCGAGCGAACCGAGCGGCGCATCCGCGCTGTCGTCGGCGCGTTCGAGCGCGAACTCGCCGCCCGCCTGGCGCAGATCGATGCGCAGGCCGCCGGGCTGGATCGAGCCCAGCCGCTGACGCCACAGGACGGCTGCGCTGTGCAACAGGCGGTCAAGGCCGTGGCGCGCGAACTGGTCGGGGTTCGGCCATGATCGACTGCGGCAGTTTCGAATACGCGCACGCGCGCCTGCACGCGCGCCATGGCGAGCGCCCGGACGAGGCGGCGTGGCGGCGCATCGAGACGCTGCGCGAGTTCGCAGCGCTGCTCGACGTCGCGCGCACGACCGGGCTGCGGCCATGGCTGGTCGGAATCGGCGCCGACAGCACGGCGCATCAGGTCGAGGCGATCCTGCGCGGCCACTGGCGCGCGCGCGTCGGCGAAGTCGCGGCGTGGCTGCCTGCCGAGTGGCAAGCGCCGGTCACCTGGTGCTGCGTGCTGCCCGATCTCGCGCTGCTGCAGCACCTGGCGCGAGGCGGGGACCCGACCGCATGGATGCGCGACGACAGCTCGTGGCGCGAACTGTGCGCCGCGCCGCCGCAAGGGCGAGAGGCAGCATTGCGTGCCGGGCCTTTCGCGGCGCTGGCGTTGGCCTGGCCCGCGCCGCAAACCATGGCCCAGGTCTGGCGCCGCGAGTGGCAACGGCGTCTGCCGCACGTGCCGGGCGACACTGGCAGCGGCGACACAATCGGCCAGAGCCGCGGCGGCGATCGAGACGATACGCTCGGGCAGTTGGTGCGCGTGTTGCTCGAGCATGACAAGGTCTTCGCCGAGGCGCCCCCCGGCCAGGGCTGGTTGCTGCGAAGCGCGCTGCGCACGAAACTGTCGCTGCTGCTGCGGCGCGCGGCGCTAGCGCCCGCCGCGGCGTTCATCCACCTCACGCTGTGCGCCCTCGAGCTCGAGCGGCTGCGTGCCGAGTTGCTCGCAAGCCTGTTGTTCCGGCGCGGCGCACACGCGGGGTCGGCCTGATGCTGCGCCCGCGCCCGGCACGCTGGTTCGAGATCCTCGCGGCGCGCGACGATGCGACGCTCGTGCTCGAAGCGCTGGCCCGCACCGGCGCCGTCGAACTCGAAGCGCGCGGCAACAAAGCGCTGCCCGAGTTGCTGAGCGACGCGCTGCCGCTGCTCTCGCAATACGCCGATCTGGCGGCGCGTTTTTCGGCCTACTGGCCGGCGCCTGAAACGTGCCGGCCATCGACATTCCCCGAACCGCCCGTGACGACGCTGCAGCGCTGCCTGGTGGCGCTGCGCGCCTGGGCACAACACAGCGAACCCCTGATCCAGACGCTGCAGCGCTGCGACGTCGAGCAGCGCGAATTGCGGCTCTGGCAAGGCGTGCTCGCGGCGCTGGGCCAGGGCACGCTCGATCCGGCGCATCTGGCCGCTGCCGGCCCGAACCTGAACGTGCGCTTGTTCGTCTTGCCGCCGGGCGTCGAGTCCGAAAAAGCGCTGGCACCGGACAGCGGCGAACCCGAGACACTCGTGAGCAGCCTGCGCATCGACGACCGGGCGCATCTGCTCGTCGCCGGTCGGGCCGAGGCCTTGCAGGCGGTTGCGCAGGCAGTGACCGCGCTCGAAGGCAGCGTCCACGAGCCGCCAAGCTGGCTGAACGCCGACGCCGCGCGCAACCAGGCTCATGTGAGCGAACGCCTGGTGGCAATCGAGCGTGAAATGAATGAGGCAGGCACCGCACTCGCCGCGCTGCACCAGCGCCACGACCTGCCGTGCGCGCTGGGCGACGCGAACCGGCTGGAATGGTTGATGCACAACGTTCGGGCGCTTGAAACCGGTGAGCTGCTGTGCTGGATCACCGGCTGGTCCAGCGACCTGAGCGGCGAGACGCTCGCGTTAGCCTTGCAGGGCAGCGGCGCCCGCGCGCTGCTGCACTTTGCGCCAGCGCCCGCGCACAGCAAGGCACCGATGTTGCTGAGCAACCCGCGCTGGGTGCAGCCGTTCGAGATCTTCAGCCGGGCCCTGGGCATGCCGTCTTCGAGCGAAGCCGACCCGAGCGTTTTGCTGGCGATCGTCGTGCCGCTGCTGTTCGGCTACATGTTCGGCGACGTCGGCCAGGGCCTGGTGCTCGCCGCCGCGGGTTGGTTCTTGCGCAAGCGCTTTCCCATCACCCGCCTGCTGCTGGTGGGCGGGTTGTCGGCGGCTGCGTTCGGCTGCTTGTTCGGTGGCGTGTTCGGCCTGCACAGTGTGCTGCCGGCGCTTTGGCTGCACCCGCTCGATGAACCGCTGCCGGTGCTGCTGGCGCCGCTGTTCGGTGGCGCCGTGCTGCTGACTCTTGGGCTCGGCCTGAATGCGCTCGAAAGTTTGTGGCGCGGGCAGTGGCGAACCTGGTTGCTGACCGACGCGGCGCTGATCGTCGTCTACGTCGGCCTGCTCGCGGCCTTTGTCACACCGATCAGCGCATTTGTGGCGGCCTCGGGTGCGCTCTACTTCTGCATCGGCCATGCGCTGCACGCGAAGCGCTTCAGCGCCGCCTTCAGCGCGATCGGCGAACTGCTCGAGAAGACGCTGCAGATCCTGATCAACACCTTGTCGTTCGCACGCGTGGGCGCGTTTGCGCTCGCCCACGCCGGCTTGTCGTCGGCCATCGTCGCCTTGATGGACGCGGCCGACAACATCGTCGCCAAGGCGCTGGTGCTGGTCATCGGCAACGTGATCGTGATCGTGCTGGAGGTGATGGTGGTGTCGATTCAGACGACGCGACTCGTGCTGTTCGAATTTTTCACACGCTTCATGCAGGCGAAGGGCCGGGCGTTTCGCCCGCTGTCGGCTCCACCGTTCACCCACCCGGAGGTCCCATGAAAAAGCGATTCGACATTCCAATTGCGCTGCTCGCGCTGACCCTGTTCGTGGCGCTCTGTGCGACCGCGCTGCTGCTGTGGTCGCCGGGCGCGCTGGCCGCGGCCGATGCAGCGATAGCCGCTGCCAAGGGAGCGGCCGCGGACACCGGCTGGGCGCTGCTGGGCGCCGCGCTCGCCACCGGGCTGTCCTCGCTGGGGGCGGGATTCGCCGTGGCCAAGGTCGGCGCCGCCGCGGTCGGGGCGCTGGCCGAGAAGCCCGAGCTGTTTGGCCGACTGCTGATCTTCATCGGCCTGGCCGAAGGAATCGCGATCTATGGCTTGATCGTGTCGATCCTGATCCTGAACCGGCTCGCATGATGAGCGCCGCACGGCCGATCCGAAGGCGCTCATTCCCCCTTGGGGGGACGGCCCGCAGGGCCAAGGGGGTTGCATGAGCGCCGCACGGCCGATCCGAAGGCGCTCATTCCCCCTTGGGGGGGCGGCCCGCAGGGCCAAGGGGGTCGCATGAGCGCCGCTGACGCGCCGGGTGGCATGAGTGCAGCGCTGTACTTGGGCGACGAAGTCAGCGCGGCTGGCTACCGGCTCGCCGGGGCGCGTGTGCGCACCCCCCGTGCCGGCGAGGAGAGCGCCGCGCTCGGATGGGCGCGCTCGCACTCGCCGCTGGTGCTGGTGTCCGCTGCGGTGGCGGCCGGCATCACCGACAGCGTGCTGCGCGAGGCATTGTCGGCACCGGCGCCGCTGGTGCTGATCGTTCCCGACTTACAAGCTAAGGTGGCGCTGCCCGACCTGGC
>JANOLA010000560.1:0-3506 GCA_031419535.1 Burkholderiales bacterium
GTTCAACTACGACTACTGCAAGGGCTGCGGCATGTGTGTCGCCGAATGCCCGTGCGGCGCGATCGACATGGTGCCCGAGGAGATGTAGCGGGCGGAAGCCGAATGGGAGACGCCGGTTGCAGCGTCGAGGCGCCCGCAACAACACGTTGGGCTGCAGCAAGCGCCCGATGTTCCGTGTTCCGGCGTCAAGCCGACCGAGCCCCTGCTTCATACCAACCCTTGCTCCGGTTGACGATGCGAACCACCAGCAGCATCACGGGTACCTCGATCAGCACGCCGACCACGGTGGCCAGCGCCGCGCCCGACTCGAAGCCGAACAGGCTGATCGCCGCGGCCACAGCGAGCTCGAAGAAGTTGCTGGCGCCGATCAGGGCCGAGGGGCAGGCGACGCTGTGCGACTCGCCCAGGCGCCGGTTCAGCCAGTAAGCCAATCCGGAGTTGAAGAACACCTGGATCAGGATCGGCACCGCGAGCATGGCGATGACCAGCGGCTGGTCGAGGATCGCCTTGCCCTGGAATGCAAACAGCAGGACGAGGGTCGCCAGCAGAGCGGCGATCGACCACGGGCCGATCTTCGCGAGCGCGGCGTCGAACGCGGCCTGCCCGCGCTCGAGCAGGGCCTTGCGCCACCACTGCGCCAGCAGCACCGGGATCACGATGTAGAGCACGACCGACGTGAGCAACGTGCCCCACGGCACGCTGATCGACGACAGGCCGAGCAGCAGCGCGACGATGGGCGCAAACGCGAACACCATGATCGTGTCGTTCAGCGCCACCTGCGACAGCGTGAAGAGCGGGTGGCCGTTCGTGAGCCGGCTCCAGACGAACACCATCGCCGTACAAGGCGCTGCGGCGAGCAGGATCAGGCCGGCGATGTAGCTGTCGGCTTGGGTCCCCGGCAGGTACGGCGCGAACACGTGGCGGATGAAAATCCAGGCGAGCAGCGCCATCGAGAACGGTTTCACGGCCCAGTTGACGAACAGCGTCACGCCGATGCCGCGCCAGTGTTGCCTCACCTGGTGCAGCGCGCCGAAGTCGACCTTCAGCAGCATCGGGATGATCATCACCCAGATGAGCAGCCCGACGGGCAGGTTCACCTTGGCGATTTCCATGCGCCCAATCGCCTGGAAGGGAGCCGGGAAAACCTGGCCCAGCGCGATGCCGACGACGATGCACAAGAACACCCAGACCGTGAGGTAGCGCTCGAAAGCGCTCATCGAGGCGGGTGCGGCAGTGGCTGCAGACAGGGCAGTGCTCGACATCGAACGTGCCTCAGCTGCGGCCGATTTTGTCCAGCGCGGCTTGAAGAGCGGCGCGGTCCAGCGCTTCCAGCGGCAAGTCCAGCAACTGCAGCATCCGGTAGCCGATGGCCTGGCGCGTCAGTTCGAACGCGCGGCGCAACGCTGCGTCGCCGCTTCCGGCGTTCGACGGATCGGGGTAGCCCCAATGCACTTTGACGGGCTGTCCAGCGGACCCGCCGAAGAACACCGGGCAGGTCTCCGCGGCCGCTCTGTCGCACACGGTGATCACGATCGACAGCGGCGGCGCGCCGTCAACGCTGAATTCGTCCCAGCTCTTGCTGCGATACGCGCTTGTGTCGACGCCGGCTTTCTCGAGGGCTTCGATCGCGAACGGGTTGATGCGCCCACTGGGCGCACTACCGGCGCTGTGCGCCTTCACGTCGCGGCCGAGCTTGGCGGCCCAGTGGTTGAGCATGCCCTCGGCCAGCACGCTTCGTGCCGAATTGTGGGTGCACAGGATGAGGACGTGGGTGGTCATGAGATCAGGCGCCGGTCCTGCCGACCTGGCCCGGATAGTATCAATGGCCGGCGTGCCTCGAGCACGAGGAGCACGACATGATGCGGCCGCTTGTCGTGACGTGATCCGGACCGCTCTGCAAGGTGGTGACGAGCGCCCCTGAGCGGAATAACGCCGCCCGACTCGGATGCGTGCCGGGCGGCGACAAAGGGTCGGCCCAATCGGCCGGCCCGAATTTTGCGCGCGCTACCTTGCGCGGCGGTACAGGACCGCCGCTGGAGGATCGCCGCCCCCGCCCAAGGTACATCGTCAAGATGGCTCAGCACCACCAGCGCTTCGGCCGCCAAATCACCGTCACGCGACCTGACGAATCGACGCGCGAGGCTCATCGATCAACGCGAAATGGCTGGCTTCACCACCAACCGATAGAGCGCGTTGCAACGACCGCCTCAACCGCCAGGCAAAGCGCCCAGGCTCGACCTCGCCGCCCGCAATCTCTTCAGCGGAAACCGTGCGTCGCCTCAGCGTCGGCTCATCCTGCGGGTGCCCCATCGCGTCGCAGAGCAAGGACCAGTCCGCAACGCCGATCAGCGTTCCCGCGACGAGCAACACGCCCGTCTGCCTCCGCCGCTGCGCAAGGCCCACGAGCTTGCGGCCCTGCGCATCCACAACCTCCCACGGCGAAAGGCCGCCGAAACATGCCCAGTCGACGCCTCTGATCGCGCTCGAGTCATTCGCGCGCGGCAGTTCGCGCGGTGCCAAGGCCCGGGCTGCGACACCAAACTCGTTGAGTGCGGCCACGTGCAGTTGCGCGAGGCGCCGATAGCTGTCGATCAGACCATCGCAGGCCCAGGGGTGTGCGTGCGGCAATACAACCGACGCGCTCACCAGCCACGGGCCCACCAGGACGGCGCCGCCGCCTGAATCGCGCTCCAGCAGCTCTGCGCGGCCAGCCAGGCGCTGCTGAACGCCGTCTCGAAGACGGCGCTGCGAACAGCCGAGCACGACGGCGGGCAAGTCGTAGGTCCAGACACGCCAGCGCGGCACCGCAACAGCCTTCTCGAGCTGACGGCGATTCCACGCTTGTTCGTTCGCAGCGGTGCCTACGCAGCCTCCTTCAGCAGGGCAATCGGCTTGCCCTTCCCGAACGTGTCGTTGGCCGGCACCAGGATCTTCTCGATGCGGCCAGCGGCGGGCGCGACGATCTCCAGGTTCGACTTGACGAGCACGACGTTGGCCAGCAACTGGCCGGCGCGAACCGTGTCGCCCTCGCCCACCAGCCACTTGTCCAGCAACGCCTCGACGCCGGGCTCGACATCCTTCCAGGCGTCGGCACCGAGGGTAATCTCGGTCACGCCGCGGCGCCTTCGGCGACACGCGCTTTCATCAACGCCCGCGCCGCCTCGACGATGCCTGCGACCTGCGGGATGACGAACTGCTCGAGCGGCCGGCTGTAGGGAATCGGCACGTTGGGCACGGCGAGCCGCTTCACCGGCGCCTTCAGTGCCAGGGTGTCCAGGTTCTCGGCGACGATCGCCGAGATCTCGCCGCTCAAGCCGAAGCCCAGGTAGTCTTCGTCGGCGATCAGCAGCCTGCCCGTCTTCGCGACCGACTTCAGCACCGCGTTGCGGTCCAGTGGCACCAGGGTTCGCAGATCGATGACTTCGGCGCTGAGCCCGGATCGCGCCAGCTCTTCGGCGGCGACCAAGGCCTTTTGCACCATCTGGCTGATCGTCACGATGGTGACG
>JANOLA010000561.1:0-7179 GCA_031419535.1 Burkholderiales bacterium
GAGAAGGAAAGCTGCTGCGGCATGCCCAAACTCGAACTCGGCGATCTGGAAGGCGTGGCGCGCCACAAGGAAATCAACATCCCCGTGCTCGTGAAGTACGCGCGCGAGGGCTATGCCATCGTCACGGCGATTCCGTCGTGCACCTTGATGTTCAAGCAGGAACTGCCGCTGATGTTTCCCGACGATCCGGACGTTCGCGCGGTCAAGAAAGCGATGTTCGATCCCTTCGAATACTTCGTCGCGCGTCACAAGGACGGGCTGTTGAGAACCGACTTCAAGCAAGCGCTCGGCAAGGTCAGCTACCACATCCCCTGCCACGGCCGGGTGCAGAACATCGGCAAGAAAACGCAGGAGCTGCTCGAGCTGATCGGCAAGACCGTGCCGGTGCAACTCAACACGGTCGAGCGTTGCTCCGGCCACGCCGGCACCTATGGTGTGAAGAAGGCGTTCCACGAGTCGGCGATGAAAATCGGCAAGCCGGTCTTCAAGGCGATGGCCAAAGACGGGCCCGACTACATCAGCTCAGATTGCGCCCTGGCCGGCCACCACATCGCGCAAGGCATGAGCAACGAGGCCTTGCCCGCTGCGCGCCTTGAGCACCCACTGAGCCTGCTGCGCATCGCCTATGGATTGGAGTGAAGCAATGGCCATCACCCGTAACAGCCTGATGAGCCTGGAGGCCTACGCCAAGGTTCGCAAGATCTCGGCCCCGGAAATGATCGCGCACCGCAAGCTGCGCACCGTGCACCTGGGCGAACATGTGAGCGTGCAGTTCGAAGACGAGCGCACCATCCGGCGCCAGATCCAGGAGATGCTGCGCATCGAGAAAATCTTCGACGAGCAAGGCATCCAGGGCGAGATCGACGCCTACGCCGCGCTCGTTCCCGACGGCGCCAACTGGAAGGCGACGATGCTGATCGAGTACCCCGACGTCGCCGAGCGCAAGCGCGAACTGGCGCGCCTGATCGGCGTGGAAGACCGCATGTTCGTCGAGGTCGAAGGCCATGGCCGGGTCTACGCGATCGCCGACGAAGACCTGGACCGCGAGACCGACGAGAAAACCTCCGCGGTGCACTTCGTGCGCTTCGAGTTTTCCAAGCCGATGCGAGAAGCGGTGCGCGCCGGCGCGGCGGTGAAGCTCGGTTGCGACCACTCGAACTACCCGGCGCACCTGACGATAACGCCGGAAACCCTGGCGAGCCTGGCGGGCGATCTTCAGTAGCCCCGGCCGGGCTTGCGCGGGCGCAAGTTGCGCGCCGCCACTTGAAAGCCGCCGTGCCTGCGGCATGATGTGCGCATGGCACGCATCGTCTTCACGCCACAGCTGCGGCGCTTCACGCAAACGCCGGAGATCGACACCTCGGTGGGCACGCTGCGCGAAGCGCTCGATGCCGCGTTTGCCGTGAACCCGCGCCTGCGCGGCTATGTGCTCGACGACCAGGGCCACCTGCGCGCGAACGTCGTCGTATTCATCGACGGGCAGCGCAGCCGCGACCGGATCGCGCTGAGCGACGCGCTGCGCCCACAAAGCCAGGTTCATGTGTTGCAGGCCTTGTCGGGAGGTTGATTCCAATCCTTCAATCGACACCAGGAGATTCGAAGATGAACGATCGGGCATGGGTCGCCACGCGCAAGGGTCTGTTCGAACTGAGGCACAGCGCCGGGCGCTGGGCAATCGCGAAGCACAGCTTCATCGGCGAACCGGTGTCGATGCTGCTGCCGCCGCAAGCGTCGGGGCGCGTGCTCGCGGCGCTCAACCTCGGTCACTTCGGCGTGAAAGTGCATGCGTCGGACGACTCGGGCCAGACCTGGCACGAAGTCGCCACGCCGAGCTACCCGCCGCAGCCTGAAACCGCCCCGGGCGCCGCCGCCGGGGCTGCTTGGAAGCTGGTGCAAATTTGGTCGATGGAGGCCGCTGGCGGCACCGTGTGGGCCGGCACCTTGCCGGGCGGCCTGTTCCGCTCGGCGGACGGCGGGGAAAGCTGGTCGCTCGTCGAGTCTTTGTGGACCAAGCCCGAGCGCGCCGAATGGTTCGGAGGCGGCTATGACGTTCCGGGAATCCACTCGATTTGCGCCCATCCGCAGCGACCCGGTGAAGTGCTGCTCGGTATCAGTTGCGGTGGCGCCTGGCGGTCCGAAGACGATGGCGTGCACTGGGCGCTGTCGGCGCGCGGCATGCGTGCCGGCTTCATGCCGCCGGAACGCGCGGACGATCAGAACGATGGCGACACGGCGTGGTTCGTCCCGGCGATCGCGGACCAGACGCGCATCCCAAGAGACGGTGCCCTCGTCGTGAACCGCACCCGCGACGGCGGGCGCAGCTTCGAGACGCTGCGCACCGGTCTTCCGCACAACGATTGCTACGACCTGGTCTACCGCCATGGCCTGGCGGTCTCGCCCAGCGGCATGCGGCTCCTGATGGGCAGCACCACAGGCTCGCTGTGGGCGAGTGACGATGCGGGCGAGCATTGGGCCGTCGCCGCCGCGCACCTGCCACCCATCCACGCCGTGCGCTTTGCATGAACGCGGGCGACATCTCCTTACAGAAAGTTCCTCACCGGCCCCTCATTCAAGGGGGGATTTGTCATGATCGCCGGAACAAAATCACGCACAAGGACATCGCCAGGAGTCGACATGCCGCAAACCTACAACGTCGGTGCCCGCTCGCGGTTTGTGACCGCCACCGCCTGGGTCTTCATTGTCCTGGCGGCGCTCACCAGCGCCGCGGCGATCGTGCAGAACGCCGCCGTGGCCTCACGGCTTCCAAGCCTGGGTCTGCCCCTCGATCACGCGGCGCTGCCGCTGCTGACCGGCTTGCTGCTGGGCTACTTGCCGTGGGTCGTGGGTGCGGGTCTGGTGGTTTCATGCGCCACCTTGGCTGCGGCGATCGGGCTGCTGCTGCGCCTGAACTGGGCGCGGCGCACCTTCATCGGCTTGCTCGTGTTCGCGATCGTCGCGAATCTGCTGGGCATGTGGCTGCAGCAGGAAGTGGCCCAGTCGCTGGTTGACGCCACCCTGCGCAGCGTGCGCCTTCCCGAAAGCGCGCTCAACGTGTTCGGCGGCTTCGTCACCGTGGCGCGTGTGCTCGCCGTGATGATGACGCTGTGCGCCTGCATGGTCCTGGCGTGGATCATTCGCCGCTTGATGTCGTTCCAGATCCGCCAGGAATTTGCGTGACCTCACCGCGGGCGCGCCGCTTCGCGCCCGCCGTTTTGCTGGGCGCCATGCTCGCCGGCGTGGTGGCTTGCGGCGGCAGTGATTCGCCCGTGCCCGCAATACCGACACCTGCGACCGCCCCCGCCTTGCCGGCGCAGCGGCTCAGCGGCGATTCGCCCCTCGATCCGGCGTGCAACGGCAGCGACGGACCATCCGTGAGCGGCAGCTTCTTCGTGAACTCGGAAGTCGAGCCGTTTGTCGCCGCGCACCCTAACAACCCCAGCCACCTGATCGCCACTTGGCAACAAGACCGCTGGACCAATGGCGGCGCGCGTGCCCTGCGAACCGCCACGTCATTCGACGGCGGCCAGCAATGGACCCTGGTGACGCACCCGCTGTCCAACTGCGCCGGCGGCAACGCCGCCAACGGTGCCGACTACGACCGGGTCAGCGACCCGTGGGTCGACATCGGCCCGGACGGTGTGGCGCATGCGATGGGTCTCGCGTTTTCCGGTCAGGCCGGAGCCGGCGCCAGCAATGCGATGCTGGCGCGCCGCTCGGTCGATGGGGGCCTGACCTGGGGCCCGGTGTCGACCCTGGTCGTTGACGGCCCCGCCTTCTTCAACGACAAGAACAGCCTGAGCGCCGACCCTACCGATGCCCGCTACGTGTTCGCCGTCTGGGACCGGCTCGACAACACCAGCGGTGCCGGGCCGACCTGGATGGCTCGCTCCGTTGATGCTGGCCTGAGCTGGCAGCCGGCGCGTGCCATCTACGCGCCGGCGAATTCGGGGCAGACGATCGGCAATCGGATCGTCGTCTTGCGCGATGCCGCGCGCTTGGGTCGGTTGGTCAATTTTTTCACCCAGATCGAGGTGGTGTCGGGAGTCGCTCAGGCCAGCCTGAACGTCATCCACTCATCCGACAAGGGCGACACCTGGTCGGCGCCGGTGCGCATCTCCGACATGCAACCCGTCGGCGCGCGCGACCCGATCAGCGGCACATCGATCCGCGACGGCGCCATCATCGGCTCGATCGCCGTTACCCCGAGCGGCGCGCTGTGGGTCACGTGGCAGGATG
The DNA here is from genome assembly GCA_031419535.1 of Burkholderiales bacterium. GTDB lineage: Bacteria > Pseudomonadota > Gammaproteobacteria > Burkholderiales > Burkholderiaceae_C > JAEMQF01. The sequence goes on from JANOLA010000561.1 coordinate 4,237, forward strand.
GCCGATTTTCGAGTGGCCAACACGATGCGATCGCGGTCTCGGGTTCGGCTGACGGTGGGCAAAGCTGGAGCGCGCCCGTCGCCATCAATCGGGTCGCTGGAAGCGCTGCTTTCACGGCAGTGGCCGCGGTTCGTGCCGATGGCATGGTGGGAGTGATGCACTACGACCTGCGCCCGAACAGCGACCCTGCCCAAGGCGTGCTGGCTGGCGCATGGTTGTTGACCTCGCGCGATGGCGTCGCCTGGTCGGAGACTCCGGTGTGGAGCCCGTTCGACTTGGGGCGTGCACCGCGCGTCGACGCTGGGCTGTTCCTCGGCGACTACCAGGGGCTGGTCGCGGGTGCCAGCAACTTTCTCGCCGTGCTCGCGCTTTCCGGCGGCTCCGCGGCAAACCCCAGCGACATCTTTGCCTTGCCTCTCAACCCGGGCTTGGCCGGTGCTCGGCACGCGAGCCGGGCGCCTGCGCCGTATCTTGCGCGTCAACTGCCCAGCGCTGCCTCGAGCGCGGGGCCTGCGCAGCGCGCGCGCGTGCACCGAACGATCGTGCAGGCCATGGAGCGCCGCGTGCCCGGGTGGGCGGCGCGTCGCGGGCTGGCGGTCGAGCCCATGCGAGAGTGAGTGAGACCAACGCCCAGCTCGCCCAGCTGATCCGTCAATCCAAGCTCGAGCCGCGTCCCGCTTGGCAAACCCGTCTCAATTGCTGATCAGGTCGAGCTGCCAAGTCTCCCCGATCAAGTCGTGGCCGAAGTTGTGATGTGACTCGGTGTTCAGCAGCCGATACCCCTTGCCCTGGTAGATTGCGCGCGCTGCGAGCAGCACGCTGTTCGTCCACAAGACGATGCGCCGATAGCCGCGTTCGCGCGCGAAGCGCTCGCACTCGCTGACGAGCGCGCGGCCCAGGCCCAGGCCACGCGCGGACGGCTCAACCAGCAGCATGCGCAGTTGCGCGCTGCCCTCGATCGGCGCTTGCGTGCGATCGTCGCGCGCCTGCACGAGAAAGGCGCAGCCGAGGTTCGTGGCGTCGCGTTCGGCGATCCAGCAGGCCTCGCGCGAGGCGTCGAAGCGGTCGATGAAATCGGCCGCGATGCGCGCGACCAGGGCTTCGAAGCGCATGTCCCAGCCGTACTCGCTGGCGTAAAGCGCACCGTGGCGCGCAATCACCCAGCCGATGTCGCCGGGTGCGTGGGCACGCAAGCGGTAGGCGGGGGCGCTGTTGGGCGCAGTAGGTTGGTCGGGGCTCATCGGGGCGCCCTGGCGGCGGGACGAAATGGATGTCGTGGAGTATCGGGTTGCTGGCGGTACATGTGGGCGGTACATGTGGGCTTGCATTGAAGACTGTATAAACGTACAGTTATGAAATGGACGTTCTATCCGCTGCCTCTCTTGCTGTTCCCGACGCTTGCGCAGCTGCGGCCCGCGCGCCTGTCTTGGGCGGCGGCCCGATCATGCGCCGCGTGCCGGGCGCGGCGGGCCCGCCCGGTGCGGCTCTGGCTCCCGAGACCCTGCACCCCGACTTGTGGCGCGGCCATCAATTCGGGCGCCTTGCCGAGCACGGTGTGCCCAGCGGTTTTGCGCTGCTCGACGCGCAACTTCCCGGCGGCGGCTGGCCGCGCCGCGCGCTCACTGAATTGCTGCTGCCGCACCCGGGGGTGGGCGAAATCCGGCTGCTGAGCCATTGCCTGCGCGCCACGCAGCACAGCGGCCGGCCAGTGATGCTGTTCGACCCGCCCGCCGCTCTGTCGGGCTGGGCCTTGGCGCAGCTCGGGTTGGACGTGGAGCAGTTGTTGATCGTCGTGACGCGCTCCGAGCCCGCGCCGGACGGCCAAGCGCGGATTGCTGCGCAGGGGGCTGAGAAAGTGCACATCGATGCGCGCGAGACTGAAGAAGCACGCATGCATGCGCGAGGGACGGAGCAAGCGCACATCGATGCCCGCTTGTGGGCCCTCGAGCAAGCCCTCAAAAGCGGCCATGTCGGGGCGGTGCTGGCCTGGCTGCCGCCGCGCCTGCGCACCGATTCCTTGCGCCGGCTGCAACTCGCGGCGCATGGCCACGAGGGGGTGGCGTTCGTGTTGCGAGAAATCGCCGCCGCACAGCGCCCCAGCGCCGCACCTCTGCGCCTGGCTTTGCGCCCGAGCGGCGCCGATGTGCTGGCGCTGCGCGTTCTGAAGCGCCGCGGCCCGCCGTTGGAGGCACCGCTGCGGCTGGCGCTGCCGCCAGTGTTGTGCCGCAGCGCGCACCAGCGTGCTCACGCCGGCGCGGCGCAAATCCCTGAGCGGAACTCCGCGCTGAATGCTGCGTTGCACGCGGCAACCTTCATCACCCTGGCCGGAGCATGAGAACTTTTCTGCCGCGCCGCCTGTGAATGTGCGCAGCGCAGCCGGCTCTTGTCAGGCCGACGCCCGCGTGCCGCCCCATTCGTCATCGAGTCCCATCTCGTGCTCTGGATCGCTTTACATCTCCCGCTGCTGTCGCTCGAATCGTTCGCCGCCACGTTCCACGGTGCGGCCGACGTGGTGCCGCTGGCGCTGCTCGACGCGCAGCGCATCGTCCACGCCAACCCCGCCGCACAGGCGCTGGGCGTCAAACCCGGCCTGAAGCGCGCCACCGCGCTGGCGCTGGCGCCGCACCTCGTGCTCGGCCAGGCCGATCCGCGGCGCGATGCGCAGGCGCTGACGGCGGTGGCGCACGTCGCGCTGGCGTTCACGCCGAGCGTCACGCTCCAGCCGCCCGAAGATCGTTTGGCGGCAGCGCGGACAGTGCTGCTCGAAGTGCGGAAAAGCCTGCACTACTTCGGCGGCTTGCCCGCTTTGCTGCTGCGTTTGCACCAGGCGCTGGCGGGCTTGCGCCACCGCATCCACTGTGTCGATGCGCCCACCGCGCTCGGCGCGGCCTTGCTGGCGCGAATCCACCCACAACTGCATTGCCCCGATCTGGCTGCCTTGCA